>JANNNT010000320.1:0-4144 GCA_031398685.1 Rhodocyclaceae bacterium
CGCGCCTTCGAGGAAAACCTGCGGCACGCGCCGCGTGACCGCCTGGCTTTGCGTCGCGCTTATCTCCTGGCCGGGATCGCGCAATTGCGCTTGCCCGTCCGCCCCGGTCGTTTGGAACCACGGGCCGTCAAACGACGACCCAAACCCACCCCGATCCAGACGCAGCCACGTCATGTCCTCAAAACGGCTCTCTTCAGAAAGCAGCAGACCCTACATGGCAAAGGCTTAAGGTAGTGCCATTGGGGTCAGACCCCATTGCCCTCGAAGGTCGGCATTCCAGGAGCGCCTGTTTATGGGCATTCCAGCGAGTGTCAAGAGAGGATTGATGAAAGGCTTGGCGCTTGGCAAAACGATACATCAAGTCGTCAGCAACTCACTGACTTCTTTTCTGAGCGAGCGTGAATGTGGCATTTTTGAATGTCCGACGCGACAAAAGAAGGCAAAACCAGTATCTGGTTGCGCGGAGCACAAGTGCTCAAATTGCTGGGCGAGCTTGACTGCGCCAGCATTGATTTCCGGATTTGCGGAGATTTGCCTGTCTGCTTGGACGTACCAGCGGAAAATTACCGGAGTCATTTCAGGTTGAAGATGCAGTCCAAGACGGCTTGCCGTGAGCCAGAGGCGTTGCAGAGCAATTCCTGCTGCAAGATGGTTTATCAGTTCGGTTTGAATGCGTTTTGGTTTGAGCAGGATATGCGAAGCACAGGCAAGCGCTGGCAGAAAATCCAGCTGGATGCGCGGCGCAATGGTGCCGGTCAGGTAGCGGTTGAAGAAATTCACTCGCTCCCAGCTTTGCATGACCCAGTGCATAAGTTTGGCCGTCAGTGGATCGACGCCGACTGCCTGGTCGGGAATGCGGTCGGTGCTGTAGCGAGCATTCCATTCGATGATGTCTCGATGGACGGGGTACGCTTCCGGGCAGGTTAGCCGAAGGTACGCGTTTTGCCAGAGCAGATGGGCAACGGCGAGACGATCTTTGAACGATTCGAAAAACTGCAGGGAAAAGCTATTTCCTACGGCCGCGATCAAAGCGTCTTTATGCTTCGGGAGCAGGGGAGTGGTGGCCATTGGTCGGCGTTGCACCGTACGATTCTCGATGAAGGGAACGAGCGGGTCTTCCGATACGCTGGAAGGAAGCAGTTTGACATCGTAAATCGGAGCATTGTCAGGCTGCTCGGGGCGAATGCTCCATTCAGCTTTGAATTCGAAGCGGGTGGCCGCCAGCCGCAGGGTTTCGAGGAGTGCGCCGTGAGCCATATGACTAGGGTGACCATCAAAATCATAGATGACATGCTCACGGGTATCGTGGCCGTGGATGGCGATATGTGTCTCGTCGATAATTTCGAAACGCCAGGGCTGCGTGTTGTCACCACTGGGTGCCCAGCGGGCGAGATCAAGGATTTGCAGAAGGGTTTCATGGCTCATATTGTGTTCATCCTCATCAAAGCCCTACTCTATGCACACAATTCCCCGTTATTCTGGCGAAGGCCGGAATAACGGCTTTCGGAGCGCAATCTGGATCCCGGCCTTCGCCGGGATGACGGGGCGTCCGAGATGCGTGCATAGATTAGCATCACAGCCCCAACTGCTGCTTGGCGATGGCGATAGCGATCCGGTTAATGGGGTTTCGATTCCCGCCTGGCCGCCAGGTGTGGGCAAATTTGTTACGGTAACCGTCGTACTGGATGCCGTGCGGAGCCGCCAGGACTTTGCCACGATTGAGCAGGAGCTTAAGCGCTTCGCTGGCGGCGACACCGGCGCAAAGCTGGCAGGCCATGACGGTCGAAGGGCCGCGTCGTTCCTTGAGATTGACCCGGGTTTTGTCGGCCAGATAATGGCGGTGCAGTAAAGCGGGAGCTAGGCCGACCAGGAAGCGAACGGCTTTGTCCAGTTCCTGCCGACCGGCCACTTGAAAATAGTCTTCGAACGTCATGCTGCCCGGCAGAAAATTTAGCAGCGCGGCGCTCATGCCGAGCGGTGCGACGGTCACCGCCGGGATGCCGTGTTGGGCGCAATGAGCGAATACGTTTTCACGTGCTTCAAAGGCAAAAAAGTCGAGTCCGTCAACGTAGAGATCAACATCGCGGAAGAAGTCGTCGAGATTGCTGGCGTTGACACCCTTCGGAAAAATGGCGATATCCATGTCCGGATTGATGTCGTGTGCCATTCTGGCCAACACCTCAACCTTGGGTTGGCCGAGACTAGTCATGCTCGCGCCGACCTGGCGATTGAAGTTCTCGACTTCAAAGGTGTCGAGGTCAGCAATGTTAAATTTTCCGACACCGAGTCGGGCCAGCGTCAGAAGATGGAATCCGCCAACCCCGCCCATGCCGGCAATGGCAATCCGTTTGTTGCGCAGGACGGATTGTTCTTGCTCGGTAACCCAGCCGATATTCCTTGAAAACGCTTTTCCGTAGTCGAAAGTCTGCATGGTGAGCTCACTCGATTTTGGTTTATCGTATGATAACAACCGTGGCATTTTTCTGAGGATGAATCCGATTGATGATAAGCGCGATTGCAGATTTTCGCCTTGCCACCCGTAATCTGAGGCGCAATACGCGCCGGACACTTGTGGCCACGCTGACAGTAGCCTTCGGTATTGTCGCGTATTTGCTGGCAGGCGGGTTCATTGCCTGGGTTTTCGAGCAGATGCGCGAAGGCACGATTCATTCCCAACTCGGTCACATCCAGATTGTACGCCCGGGTTATTTCGAGAAGGGGATTGCCGATCCTTATGCTTTTTTATTACCGGAGCAGTCCTCGGAGCAGAAAAATATCGAGAAAATCGCCGGCTTTCAAAGCCTGGCGCCTCGCCTCTCGTTCAGCGGTCTGATCAGCCATAACGATACAACGATTGCTTTTGTTGGGGACGGAGTCGACCCAGAGCGTGAGAAGCCGGTAAGCAGCAGCGTCAGTATTGTTACCGGCCGAGACCTGGCTAGCGCCGAAGAAAAAGCCGTGATATTGGGTGAGGGTTTGGCCAGAAGCCTTGGCGTGAAGGAGGGGGATATAGTTGTATTGCTTGCCACAGCAGCTAACGGGAGTCCAAGTGCTGTTGAAGTGAACGTTGCGGGTACCTTTGCCACTACCGCCAAGGAGTATGACGATAGCGCTTTGCGTTTGCCGATTCAGGTAGCAAGAAAGCTGATGAGGGTTCGGGGGGCGACTTCATGGGTGGTGTTGCTCGATAAAACAGAGCGGACAGCGGAAACTGCAAGCTCCCTCTCCAAGACTCTGCCGGCCAAAGATTTCGAGGTTGTTCCTTGGAGTGAATTGGCCGATTTTTACAACAAGACGGTCGTTCTCTTTTCGAAGCAAATCAGTGTGGTGAAGTTCATTATTGGTCTAATTATCGTTTTGACTATTTCAAATACACAGATGATGAGCGTGCTTGAGCGAACGACTGAAATCGGGACTAGCTTGGCGATCGGGCAGCGACGAAATACCGTGATGCGCATGTTTGTGGCGGAAGGAGTATTGATTGGTCTGGCGGGCGGCGTGTTGGGCGTGGTTTTGGGCTATATTTTGGCCAACGTGATTTCAGCGGTTGGAATACCAATGCCACCGCCGCCTGGTATGTCCAGTGGATTTCTGGGCGAGATTCTGGTTGCTCCGTCTTTGGCTATTGATGCGTTGTTTCTGGCATTTGTGACCACCTTGCTTGCCAGCATCATGCCTGCCTGGAAGGCGAGTCACATGAATATTGTCGATGCCTTGCGGCACAACCAATGAGATTCCATTTTTTTTCACGGCTGTCTTTTGCGTTGCGAAATGTGTTCCGGCAACGCGTGCGTTCTGCCGGAACACTGGCCGCGATCAGTCTCGGCGTCGCAGGATTGGTTCTGGCTGGTGGTTTTGTACAGGACATTTTCATCCAGCTGGGCGAGGCGGTCATACATTCCCAGAGCGGCCATATCCAGATTGCCCGTGAAGGCTACCGTGAAGGACGGACGCGTTCGCCTGAGGCGTTTCTTATCGAGCAACCGGACAAGCTCAAAAAAATGCTTCAGGAGGAACCGGGCGTACAACTGACGCTCGCCCGTCTAGGCTTCGCCGGTGTGATCAATAACGGCAAACGCGATCTTGGAATTATCGGTGAGGGTGTCGAGCCTGCCTCCGAGGCCAAGCTGGGAACCTATCTGCG
>JANNNT010000356.1:0-1739 GCA_031398685.1 Rhodocyclaceae bacterium
GGTTCTTCGGTTTCATCTGTTTCAATATTTCACGCATCCCCATATGCTCAACGCCTAGTCGCCATGATGATGGGGTGCCAGACATCGCATATTTATCAGACAGTGCGCGCAACGACCACTCATCTTATAGCCACGCAAGTAATGATTGCACCGACCATCATCATGACTGTTTGAGCGATCGGGGACATAGGTAACAGATTAGTCCGGAGACATGGGTAACACCCTTTTGCGACTAATTCTCAAAGCCGTTGCTGCGCAAGGGAATCCAAAATCCCCTGCGGGGAATGGCGGCGAAGCGTAGCGTAGCTGACGTTCCCCGCAGGGGACAGTGATCGCCCGAATCCGTAGCATGCGCCTCATGTGCGGCGCCGCTTAAGTCGTCCATAGTCATCCTCGATACGCATGTACCGCTCTAGCAGTCGGCCGAGTTTGAGTGGCCCGAAATACACGTTCCACACACCGTCGTCGATTTCCTCCAATCCCACGTAGTCTCCAGCACAGGTGATCGACACGTTCACCCAGCCCTTGTTCCAGCGAATACCGCCGTTGTAGCTCACGTAGCGGACTTCGAAGCGGTCCGGGTATTCCAGTGGCGGCAAGCGCTCCGGCATCTCACGTGGCGAGGGCACGTAGATCGATGCTGGTGTGGCCATGTCCAACGCTTCATGCGGCCGCTCTTCGTTGAACTCTTCGCGAAAGCGGTTGAACTTACGTTGCTGCGCCCGCCGATTGGCCGCCGGCGGCCGCGTCGTTTCCGCCTTAAGGGTGCGATGCATGCGCTCGTGGCGGCCATTCTGTTGCGGCTTTCCCGGTTCGATCAGGTCCGGCAGGATGCCGAGGCGCACCCACCACGCCGAGAGCGCCGATAGGCGCGCCAGCGTGTTCGTAGCAAACGGCACGCCGTTGTCGCTGCGGATGCGCTGGGGTAGCCCGAACTCCTTGAACAGGCGCGTAAATACCGGCTTGGCCTCAACCGCCTTGGTGCTCAATAGGCCTTGGCAGGCCAGCAGGTAGCGACTGTAGCCGTCGGTCACGGTCAGCGGGTAACAGTAGAGCCCGTCGCCGGTCTTGAACTGGCCTTTGAAATCGGCACACCAGATGCCGTTGGGGGCGAGCATTTGAGTACTCGGTTTGCCAGGGTGACCAATCACGCGCCGGCGACGCTGCCGGGGCACGAGTCCGTGCCGCTTGAGAATGTCGCAGACGGTCGAACGCCCCGGTAAATCCCATTCCGGATGCCGTTTCTCGACAAAGGGCAGCAGCTTCTTGGCGCCCCAGCTCGGGTGGCGCTGACGCACCTGGATCAGCGCGTCAACGATCTCGTCCAGTGTCTGATTGGGGCTGCGGCCGGGGCGTCGGGATCGATCTTCGAGGCCCTGCGGCCCGCTCTCGATATAGCGCTCGATCCATTTGTAACCCGTCTTCCGGCTGATGTCGTACCGTTGGCACAGTTCCGTCATGTCCAGCGTCTGGCGCAGGTAGTCAGCAACAAATTGCGTCTTCTGATCCATAGGTTTCAATTCTTTCCAAGGCATAGGGCACCTCCTAGGCACCCATTTTGGATAAACTGTTACCTATGTCTCCAGATCTTTCTGTTACCTATGTCTATGGACCGTACCCAGCCATGGCTAACCCGGCGCTCAACCTCGTTCGCTTCGCTCTCTGGACGCGGCGCGATAAAGCCGCGCCGCGCCGGTTAGCTCTACGTTAGCCGCCAAAGAGTTGCCCATTGAATCTCA
>JANNNT010000359.1:0-7178 GCA_031398685.1 Rhodocyclaceae bacterium
CCCTTTGAAATGCCAGGGCTCCTTGCCGGGGCGATAGTGATCCGGACTGTCGCTGATCACGGTCATGTCCGAGAAAACAAAACACAGGCGCGAACGTTCTTCCGCCGCTCCCAGTGTTGCCGACAAGGTGGCCGAGGAGCCGTCTTTCATTTCGACGGCGATGGCCGCGCAGTCTTCGACCTCGACATCATTGACGCGCGTGGCCAGGCGCGCATAGACATTCTTTACCGGACCATTGACGTACGAGAGAATGTCGTGAGCATGCGAAGCGTGCGTCAGGCAGCACCCGCCCTTCTCCGTCGCCCACTTCCCGCGCCAGGCGACGGCGTAATAGTCCGCGTCGCGTCGCCAGTGTGTCTCGATGGTGGTTACCAGAGCTTTGGAGGCAAAACCCCTGGTCTGAAGGTATTTCAGTTTTTGCAGGCCGTTACCGAAACGGTACTGGAAAATCGGGAACAGCATGCCTTTGGCCGCTTTTTCCGCTTTCTCGACGGCGTCGGCTTCTTCCAGCGAGCCGACCAGCGGCTTTTCGCAGATGACGTGCAGGCCGGCAGCGAGTACTTGTTCAATCAGCGCCAAGTGAGTGTTCGGCGGGGTACAGATGTCGATGATGTCCAGATCGCCGCTCGACAGCAGGTCGCTGATCTGTGTCGTATAGCGCGCGACGCCGAACGTTGCGGCGGCCGCGGCGGCTTTGGACGTATCCAGATCGCAAATGGCGGCCACCTCGAAATGCTCGGGGATTTTTGCGTAGGCTTCGAGATGTCCCTTGCCCACACCCAGGCCCACGACCGCGACGCGGAGTTTTTTCGTCATTTGATGTCTCCCACGCGAACGGCCATTGATTCCGCTTTCAGTGCAAGTTCGGTGGCCAGGAAGCAGTGCTGCTGCGTCATGGCCGTTTCGGTTCTGTTGAGGACATCAAGAATCAGGCGCGGGCCATACGGCAGTTCCTGCCTCTGGCAATCGATATGCTGTGGGCTCTTTCCATCCACCAGAAAGAGGTGGTCGCCCCCCGGACGGCCGCAGATATCAATGTATTTCCTCAGTTCGATGTAGCCTTCCGTACCCAGGATCGTCAGGCGTCCATCGCCCCAGATACCAAGGCCCTTGGGCGTAAACCAATCCACGCGAACGAAGCCGGTTCCCCCGTTGCCGCGCAACATGAGCTCGCCGAAGTCCTCCAGCTCGGGGGTTTCGGGATTGCCGAAGTTGCCCACATGCGAAGCCACAACCTCAGCCTGCGTTGATCCCGTGAAATGGAGGAACTGGTCGCATTGATGCGCGGCGATGTCACACAGAATCCCGCCGTAGCGCTTGCGCTGGAAGAACCAGTCAGGGCGCGGATTGTTGCGCAGCGCATGGGGGCCAAGCCCCACCGTTTGCACGACGCGGCCGATGGCGCCTGCGGCAACCAGCTGGCTGGCCTTCTCGGTCGCCCGGTTCTCGAAACGTTCGGAAAAGCAAACGGAAAAAATCCGCCCCGTCTCCTGCTGCACCTTGCGCACGTCCGCCAGTTCGTCGAGGGTGATGACGCCGGGCTTGTCGACCATGATGTCTTTTCCGTGGCGCATCACCTCGATGGCGGTCGCGGCGCGAAGGTCGGGGATGATCGCGCTGACCACGAGCGGTATGCCGCGGTCTTCCAGGATGGCGCGTTTGTCCGCTACGCGCCGTGCCTGCGGAAAGGTCTTCTGGTAGTCCGCGACGAGGTCATCCTCTTCCGCAAAAACCGCGACCAGCTCGGCGCCGGCGTCGAGCAACGCGCGGGTTTGTCCATAAATGTGATTGTGATTCAGACCGATTGCGGCGAACCGGATCGTGGGTCGTGTGGTGTTGGTCATCGTTTCATTCCTGAGCTGGCAACGCCTTCAATGATCAGGCGCTGGAAAAAAAGAAAGAAGAGGAAAATCGGCAGGATCGCCAGGACGGACATGGCAAACAGCTGTCCCCAGGCCGATTGTCCGGTTGAATCCATGAACGAACGCAAGGCCAGCGGCACGGTGTAGTTGGATGCATCGTTCAGGTACACCAGCGGACCGAGGAAATCATTCCACGTCCAGATGAATGAAAAAATCGCGGTGGTGGTCAGCACCGGCAACGACAGGGGCATCATGATTTTCCAGTAGATGCGCCAGGGGCCGCAGCCATCCAGAACGGCTGCTTCATCGAGCTCGCGCGGAATGCCGCGGAAAAACTGAACCATCAGGAAGATGAAAAAGGCGTCGGCGGCCAGGAATTTCGGCACGATCAGGGGCAGGAAGGTGTCGATCCAGCCCAGGTTCAGAAACAGTACGTACTGCGGAATCAAGGTGACGTGGTAAGGCAGCATCAGCGTTCCCAGCATCACCACGAACCAGAAACGGCGCCCCCGGAATTCCAGCCGCGCAAACGCGTAGGCGGTAATCGAGCAGGACATGACGTTGCCGATGACGACCAGTATCGCGACCAGGAACGAGTTCTTGAAGAAAACGGTAAAGCTCTCCTGCAGCGAAGTCCAGCCCAGGGCGTAGTTCGAGAAATCGAACGATGGCGGAATGATCGACAGATCCGTGAAAATGATCGATTCGGGTTTGAAGGACGACGCCACCATCCACAGCAAGGGGTACAGCATCAGGAACGAGGCGGCGATCAGCACGCCATGCCGTACCAGCGCGCCGGCCATCACCTTGAAAAGGCCCGGGCCGTGCCGTTCCGGTTTTTGCGAGGATTCAGCGAGGATCGTCTTCATAGTAAACCCAGTATTTAGAGGTCAGGAAGCTGATGCCGGTGAAGCAGCCGATGATGATCAGCAGGACCCAGGCCATGGCCGATGCATAGCCCATGCGGAAGTAGGAGAACGCTTCCTGGTACAGGTAGAGGGTGTAAAACAGGGTGGCGTCGATCGGTCCCCCGGTTCCCCCCGAAACCACGTACGCTGGAGTGAAGGCCTTGAAGCCTTCGATGACTTGCAAAACCATGTTGAAGAAAATGACCGGTGCGAGCATGGGCAGCGTGATTTTGTGGAACTTGCGGAACGTGCCCGCACCATCCATCGACGCCGCCTCGTACAAATCCTGCGGGATTTGCCTCAGGCCGGCCAGGAAAATGATCATCGGTGAGCCGAACTGCCATACCGCCAGCAATACGAGCGTGTAGATCGCCGTTTCCGGGGTCGATATCCAGCTTTGACCCTTGTAGCCGAAGGCCCACAGCAGAATCTGGTTGACCGTGCCGTTGCCGTCAAACAACTGGCGCCAGAGAACCGCGATGGCCACCGATCCACCCAGGAGCGACGGGATGTAAAACAGGGCGCGGTAAAAGGCGCCGCCGCGGATGGCCTTGTCCAGCACCATGGCAATGGCCAGGGCGAACGCGAGTTTGAGCGGAACTTCGCACAACATGTAGTTGAAAGTCACCATCAACGACTGATAGAAGCGCGGATCCTCCGAGAACATTCGGACATAGTTGTCTGCCCCAACCCATTTGGCCGGGCTGAGCAGGTCAAATTTGGTAAACGAGAGGTACAGCGACGCGAGCACCGGCCCCAGCGAAAAACACAAGAAGCCAACAAGCCAGGGCGTAATAAACGCATATCCCGTCAAATCACGGCGGAAGGCGGCCTTTGATCGGCATTTTTTTCGCTCCACGAGGTTTTCTGCCATGGTGTAATGCACCCGCCTTGTCATTGTCGAGGAACGATCAATCGCACAACCTGCCCTCGTCAAAGGGCAGGCAGGGCGTCATCAGCGTATTGTTTGAGCGGGCGAGCGCGATGCTGCGCTGGCCCGCCCGTTGGGGCTTACGTCAGGCTGCGCGCGCCAGGATGCGAATTGCTTCAGCATGGAACTGCTGCGCACCCTCCTGAACCGATACCTTTCCAAAGGCTACTGAATCGCCAATCCGTCTGATCAGAGTGTCGACTTCGCCAGCGCCTTTTGGTGGTGGCGGGGGGAGAGCGACAGCCGTTTTGCTGACCTGTGCAATGTAGTCCAACTGCATTTTTCCGAGCGCATCGAGCTCTGGCACCAGCGCTGCGCGCGCCGCGGCCGATGCCGGAACACCGCGTTCGATCCCCAGTATCTTGACGCCAACAGGATCGTTGACCATGAAATTGATGATTTTCGCGGCTTCTTCGGGGGCTTTGGATCGCGCGGAGATGCTCATCAATTGCGATGGCTTGATGTAAAGACCTGACGAGCCTCCCTTGTCACGCGGGAACGGGCTGATCGCCAGACTGTTCTTGTTGAGCGCCTGGAAGGCGACGATCTGGTTGGAGTTTACGAAGCTCATCGCGCCAACGCCGCGGCTGACCACGAACTCTTCGACCTTGCCGTTGTTTACCGCGCCAATGTCGGGCGGGGCGATCGCGCCGGCCTTGCGCAACTTGTCCCACAAAGAGAACCAGGCAGTCACGTCATCCTTGGTGAAGGCCGCCTGTCCATCGATGTTGTAGAGCGATTTGCCCTGCATGTTGAGCCACTGCTCCAAGCCCTGTTCCCAGCGGCTGTTGTCTTCCGAACCCCAATATTTTCCTGGATTGATCTTGGAAACTTCCGTGGCAATCCGGGCAAATTCGTCCCAGGTCCATTGCGGATCCAGGGCAGTCACGCCGACCTTGGCCAGCATCGCGGTGTCGTACACCATCGCTTTTGAGTTCGACCCGAGATTTACTGCATAGAGCTTGCCATCGACCCGGCCACCGTCACGATCGTTGGTGCTGAAATCGGTCAGCGGCAGCAATTTGTCCAGCGGCAAAAGCGTATTGCGCCGGGCGTACTCAAACAGGTAACGGTAGTCCATCTGGATCAGGTCGGGTGCATTACCCCCGGCGACCTGGGTGGCCAGCTTCGTCCAGTAATCACCCCAGCCGAGGGATTCCGCTGCAATTTGAACGCCATTTTTCTGGCTGTAGGCGTCGAGCAAGGCCTTGGTCCGACGATCACGATCCGGGTTGCCCCACCAGTAGCAGCGCAGTTTGGCTGCCGTTTGCGCAATCCCGAGCGATGAACCCAGTCCCAAAGCCAAGCCAGCACCAGCAGTTCCAATAAACTGACGACGTGTAAACGTTCTCATTGCCGCACCCTCCTTGTTTGTGATAAGTCGAAGTACTTTAATTAACCGTTGGGTGAATTGTATGCGCCTTGAAAAATAATTGTCAATCCAATTCTTTACCCGGTTCGTCAGTCGCTCAGCACGTAGCCCAGAATGACGTCGCAAATGTGCGAAAGACGTTCGCTGTGGGCTTTATGTGTCATCAGGTTGCTACCGAAGATGGAAGAAAGCGTGTGATTGTTCGACAGATAAAAGTAGGCGAGTCCGGCGATCGAAATGTAGAGCTGCATTGGGTCAATGCCCGCCCGGAAAACGCCGGCCTGCCTGCCGCGCCCCAGTATTTCTTCCAGGGTTTGAATCAGCGGCGTGTTCATTGTTTGAATCTGCTTCGAATGCTCCAGATGCCTCGCTTTGTGGAGGTTTTCGCTATTGAGGAGCGACAGGAATTCCGGATGTTCAATATAGTAATTCCAGGTAAATTCCACCAGCCTCCTGATCGCGTAAGGCGGCGGCAGTTCGGTCAGGTGGAGTTGTTGTTCCGCCGTGCGAATGGCAGCGTAGGCGGCCTCGAGCACGGCCGTGAACAGATCGTCCTTGCTGCCGAAGTAGTAGTAGATGAGACGCTTGTTTACGCTGGCGCTTGCCGCGATACGATCAACGCGTGCGCCAGATAATCCGTGGCCCGCAAATTCATCCCGGGCGGCGTCCAGTATCAGCTGCCGTGATCGATCAGAATCTCTCTGGCGGGGTTCGGCTTGTTCGGGAGTATTGGTGGTCATAGGCAATGATGGCTGGTCCATGTTTTGTTCAACTCGTTGATGTGGCGTTGTATTTTTTGCGATTAGGTTGATAAGGAACGGATGCCGCTTATCGCTGTTGCTGCGTGTACGCGCTTTGTCTGCAGCGCAAAAATTCAAGACAGCAAAGAATTTGCGGTCCCCGCTCAAGTGCGGCTCATCGCCGATGATTCACGCAGCTCGCTTTTCCTTGTATTCACCAAATAGTTAACTGCATTATAATTTAACTGCAATCGAATATCTCGGGCTTTCTTCGCAAAATGAGCGAAGGCGGATGTGATTAATTCTTTCTACAGGGATTGCCAACGATCTATGAGCAAAAAACGCCATGCGTTTGTCGGTACGGGCGGACGCGCACTGAGTTTCATTGATCCTCTGGTCACCACTTATGGCGGTCAGAACGAACTGGTTGCCATCTGCGATCTGAGCTGCGCCCGGATGGACTATTACAACGAAGTGCTGGTCCGCGATCTAGGTTATCGGGCTGTGCCCGCCTATACGGCGGATCGCTTTGACGAAATGCTGCGCGAGCAGAAGCCTGACGAGGTTTTTGTCGCCACAAAAGACTCGACTCACCACGAGTACATCGTGCGCGCCCTGAACGCGGGCTGTGATGTCATCACCGAAAAACCCTTGACGACCGATGCCGGGAAGTGTCGGGAGATTCTGGACGCGGTCAGGACCACCGGGCGCCGGGTTCGCGTTGCATTCAACTACCGTTGGGCACCGTTCCGCAGCAAGGTGAAAGAGATCATCCAGAGCGGCGCCGTGGGCAAGATACATTCGGTCAATCTCGAGTACCTGCTCGATACGAACCACGGAGCAGACTATTTCCGACGCTGGCATGCGCATATCGAAAACTCGGGAACCTTGCTGGTGCACAAGAGCACCCATCACTTCGATCTGGTTAACTGGTGGCTGGATGCAATACCGGAGCAGGTGTTCGCGTATGGCGATCTGGTCTTTTACGGCAAGCAGAATGCCATCAAGCGCGGCGACGAGAAACTCACCCGTTACCCGCGCTATACCGGCGTGCCGGAGGCGAAAAACGATCCTTTCTGCCTTGACCTCTCTGAAAGCGAGTCGTTTCGCAGGCTTTATCGGGCGGGTGAAGCAGATTCGGGTTATGTGCGCGATCAAAATGTGTTCCGCGAGGGGATTTCCATTCCCGATCAGATGTCCGTCAATGTCAGATATCGCAGCGGCGAGTTGTTGACCTATTCGCTGGTGTGTTACAGCCCGCGTGAAGGCATGCGCGTCACCTTCAACGGTGACCGTGGGCGGATCGAATACCACGAATTCGTGGGTTCACACATGAACCGGGCAGTGAGACCCGGCGACTTTTCG
>JANNNT010000319.1:0-10428 GCA_031398685.1 Rhodocyclaceae bacterium
TTTATCCGGCATTTTGGCAAGCAACATCCAATAGTGAGAGCAGGCTGGGCTAGCCGTGTGAAACCCAACGATCGTCGATGCGATTGAATGTCGGGTAGCGCTTCGTTTTTGCCCATCTGCAATGCAATGCCCGGAGTGCCAATAGGCATGCGTCTTCCATGGCATGCTTCCGTAGATCGGCAATTGACGGGCGTTGCAGGCTGGTCTTTCAGCGGGCGCCAAGCAATACGTTCGGCCATGCTGAGTGCTTGCGAGTGCTGAGTCAGGGAGCAGCGACCAGAGAATTAGGGCCGCGACCAGAAGTAAGGTCCTGCAACACTTTGCTGGACCTTGTGCTGGTCAAGCGCAATACCTTACCCAGTACCATCAAGCTTAGAATTCGCAGGACGTACTCCGTCCAGACGAAGCCGATTTGTCGAGAATGCCGAGCGCAACCAGTTGGTTGATATCGCGTGGCGCCGTGTTGGGCGAGCAAACGGTTGATAAACTTTGCTTGTCGCCTTATCAAGGGTGTTGTGACCCAGCGTTGCCAGACGCTCGCCGCAGGTTCAGCGTTTTTCGGGTTTGTCTGCCTTGAGCAAAACCCATAGTGCTCCTTCGCCACCGTCGCAGGAGGGGGCGTGGCAGAAGGCGAGAACGTCCTTGCGACGGCTCAGCCAGCTTTTGACGAGTTGCCGCAGGATGCCTTCGCGGCCGGGCGAACCGTAACCACGGCCATGCACGATGCGGATGCAGCGCTTGCCGGCACTGTTCGATTCGGCAAGGAAACGTGACACTTCTTCGTGTGCCTCATGCCGGTTGAGTCCGTGCAAATCAGTGTGGTTCTGAATCGACCAGCGACCGCGTCGCAGATCACGGAGTACGTTACGTGAGAGCCCGGCACGCAGGAAGGAGTCGGCATCGCCGATGGCGAGCAGGTCGTCGATTTCGAACGGACCATACAGCGATTCGGTGATGGCGGCGGCCTCGTCGAGTTCACGCTGACGCGGGCGCGGGCTGGGCTTGGGTGGCTCAAAGGCAACGCGTTCGGGCGGGCGAAGCGGGATGGTTCCATCGACCGCGGCGTGAAAGGCGGCAAGTTCTTCTGGGGTCGGTTGATGCCGTTGGCTCATGGGGTAGAAAGCTGCCTTTGCCCTGCACCGGAGCTTAGCCACCGGTGCAGGGCAATCGTTCAGCTATCGAAGCTGTCGAGATAGCGCTCGGCGTCGAGCGCGGCCATGCAGCCCGTACCGGCCGAGGTACAGGCCTGACGGTAGATGTGATCCTGCACGTCGCCAGCAGCGTATACGCCGGGAATGCTGGTTTGCGTGGCGTTGCCCTTGCGGCCGCCCTCGGTGATGATGTAGCCGCCTTCCATCTCAATCTGGCCGGTGAATAGGTCGGTGTTCGGTTTGTGGCCGATGGCGATGAAAACACCGTCCAGCGAAATATCTTCCGTGCGGCCGTTCAAGGTGCTCTTGATGCGCATGCCGGTTACGCCACTCTTGTCGCCAAGAACTTCGTCGAGCGTGGTATGCCATTTGATCGTGACCTTGCCGGCTTTTTCCCGTTCGAACAACTTGTCCTGGAGGATTTTTTCGCTGCGAAATTTGTCCCGGCGATGCACGACGGTGACGTGGCTGGCGATGTTGGTCATGTAAAGCGCTTCTTCAACGGCCGTATTGCCACCGCCGATGACGGCTACCGGCTTGTTCTTGTAGAAGAAGCCGTCGCAGGTGGCGCAAGCGGACACGCCGCGGCCGGAGAACGCCTCTTCCGATGGCAGACCGAGATACTGTGCCGATGCCCCCGTGGCGATGATCAGCGCATCGCAGGTGTAGGTGCCGGCATCACCAATCAGGGTGAAGGGTTTCTTGGTCAGCTTCGCGGTGTGGATGTGGTCAAAGACGATTTCGGTTTCGAAACGGCGCGCATGCTCTTCAAAGCGCTGCATCAGTTCCGGTCCTTGAACGCCCTGGGCGTCGGCGGGCCAGTTATCGACGTCGGTGGTGGTCATCAGCTGGCCACCTTGCGCTATGCCGGTAATCAGCACTGGCTTGAGGTTGGCACGGGCCGCATAAACGGCCGCTGTATAGCCCGCCGGTCCTGAGCCCAGGATCAGCAGTCGGCAGTGGCGGGGTGCTTGGGTCATTTTTATTCCCTTGGAGACAAAGTTGAACGGAAATTATACCCGGCAATGCCGGGCCGGTTCTGTGGCGTTCTGCCGATCTCCCTGATCAGCGAGTCATGGTCTGCTCGAAGCACGACATGGCGTTGATGGTGGCGTAAATGGTGACGTAATCGCCGCATTCTCGTCGTGTCCTCTGATTCATGCCGCGCCAGCCTTCCGAGCTGGCCGTGATTTGATTCGAATGCCAGTCTGCTTATATACAAGCCCTCGGTTTTCCCTTAAAATTCCAACCCTTGCCAAGTCGGCTGGCAAGCCTTTCAACCACGTTCTGGCAGGTGCCGATCAGGTACTGAGGCGTGAATCTTCCGGCGGCGCTAGCCGCCGTTTAAGTTTTGGGGACTCCTCAAAGGGTTGTATATGTCTCACGTTATGAATACCTATGGTCGGTTGCCGGTTGCCTTCAGTCATGGCAACGGAAGCTGGATAACCGACACCGAAGGAAAAATCTATCTCGATGCGTTGTCGGGAATTGCCGTTAACACGCTGGGGCATAATCATCCCGAGCTGGTTGCAGCGATTGTGGCGCAGGCCGGGCGCCTGCTACATACCTCAAATCTTTACCGTATTCCTCAACAGGAGCAGTTGGCCGACAAGCTGACGGCTCTGACGGGCATGGACGAGGTGTTTTTCTGCAATTCAGGCTGTGAAGCCAACGAAGCGGCGATCAAACTGGCGCGTTTCTATGGTCACCAGAAGAGTATCGACAGCCCGGCCATTATCGTCATGGAAAAGGCTTTTCATGGGCGGACGATGGCAACACTTTCAGCCACCGGCAACCGTAAGACGCAAGCCGGTTTCGAACCGCTCGTCTCGGGCTTTGCGCGGGTGCCGTACAACGATCTGGGCGCCATTCGTGCCATCGCCGAACATAACAAGAATGTTGTCGCTGTCATGCTTGAGATCGTGCAGGGCGAAGGCGGAATACAGATCGCCGATACCGAGTTTCAGCGTGGGCTGCGTCAGCTTTGCGACGAAAATTCCTGGCTGCTGATTTGTGACGAAGTCCAGTGCGGCATGGGTCGTACCGGTACCTGGTTCGGCTTCCAGCATTCCGGCATTCGACCGGATATCGTGACTTTGGCCAAAGGTCTCAGCGGCGGCATTCCAGTTGGTGCGTGTATCACGGCAGGTAAAGCCGCCGGCCTGTTCAAGCCGGGCAATCACGGATCGACGTTTGGCGGAAATCAGCTGGCGACAACGGCGGCGTTGACCACCATCGACGTGATTGAAAAAGAGCAGTTGATTGCCAGTGCAGATGCTGTTGGTCGCCTGATTCGTGAAGGTTTGGCACAGGCTTTGTCAGGCGTTGCGGGTTTCGTTGAAATTCGCGGTCAGGGCTTGATGATCGGGATCGAGCTCGATCGTCCCTGCGGCGATCTGGTGATGCGTGGCCTGGATGCCGGCTTGCTGATCAACGTGACGGCCGACAAAGTGGTGCGTTTGTTGCCGCCGCTTAACTTTAGTGCTGAAGAAGGGCGCGAACTTGTGTCGCGCTTGTCGAAACTGATCCGTGATTTCCTCGCGGCCTAAACGAGAACTGTCATGGTCACTGCCAAACCAAGTGTTAAGCATTTTCTTCAGTTTAATGATTTTACTCGCGAGGAATTTGATTACCTGTTTGAGCGTACGCGCTGGATCAAGGCGCAGTTCAAGGCGTACAAACGATACTGGCCATTGAGTGATCGTACGCTGGTGATGATTTTCGAGAAGGCCAGCACGCGTACCCGTCTTTCCTTCGAGGGCGGCATTCAACAACTTGGCGGTGCGGCGATCTACCTCAACACGCAAGATTCGCAACTCGGTCGCGGTGAGCCGGTAGAGGATTCCGCGCAAGTGATCTCGCGCATGAGCGATCTGATCATGATTCGCACTTTCGAGCAGGAAATTGTCGAGCGGCTGGCAGCAAACTCCCGCGTGCCGGTGATCAACGGGCTCACCAACGAATATCACCCCTGCCAGATCATGGCGGATATCTACACCTACATCGAACATCGAGGTTCAATTCAGGGCAAGACAGTCGCCTGGATCGGTGATTCGAACAATGTTTGCAATACCTGGTTGCAGGCCGCCGAGGTGCTGGATTTCAATGTCCGCGTATCGACTCCGCCGGGTTACGAGGTCGAAGGCGAGCGCGCGAATCTCCACGGCACCGGGCACTTCGAGCAGTTTGCCAACCCGATGGAGGCGGCAAAGGAGGCAGACATCGTAACGACCGATGTCTGGACATCGATGGGCTTTGAAGCCGAGAACGCCGAACGGCTGCGCGATTTTGCCGATTGGCAGGTCGATGCCGAGATGATGCGCGCGGCGCGTCCGGATGCGCTATTCCTGCACTGCCTGCCGGCCCATCGGGGTGAAGAGGTTGCTGCCGAGGTCATCGACGGTCCGCAAAGTGTGGTCTGGGATGAGGCGGAGAACCGCCTGCACGTACAAAAAGCGCTGATGGAGTATCTGGTCGTCGGCCGTGTCAATTCGTAATAGAGGAGTCTGCAATGAGCGATGCTATCGCGACCTTTGAGGACGATGCGGGCGCCTACGACCAGAAAGATGCCGGCGGTTTCATCAAGCTCAACGCACTGCGCTTGCGCATTGCGGCGAATCTGGCCAGCCGCAAGAGCTGAGCATGCTCAACCATGTTCGGGGTGACTGAAGAGCAGGTATCCGCATTTGGAATGACCTTCGGGATCGGTGCCTTCATGCTGTACATGCTTTTCATCGTCGGCGAACTGGCGTGGAAGGCGAAAGCGGGCAGGACCGGTACCATCGTCCTGTTTTTCGTCCTTTCTTTCGGCATGCTCGGTTTCATTGCCAAGGCTGTTATTCAAAAATTGTGGGGAATCTGATCATGGCGCAGTTCGAAAATGTAAGTGTCGTCAAGCAGGCTAACGTCTACTTTGATGGCAAGTGTGTCAGTCACACCGTCCAGTTTGCCGATGGCAGCAAGAAGACCGTGGGGGTCATTCTGCCGTCGTCGCTGATCTTCAATACCGGAGCGCCAGAAGTGATGGAAGGCGTCGGCGGTTCATGCCGGGTTCGCCTGAAGGGCGAATGTGAGTGGAATACTTACGCGGCCGGCCAGTCCTTCGATGTGCCTGGCAACTCGTCGTTCGAAATCGCCTGCGACGAACCGTACCATTACGTTTGTCATTTTGCTTAAGCGGAGGCTCTGATGCCATCATTCGATTTTTCTTCAGAAGTGGACATGGTGGCGCTGAAGAACGCCATCGATTCGACCGGGAAAAAAATCATCGGGCGTCATGACTTCAAGGGTACGACGGCCAAGGTCGAGTTGAACGAGAAAGACAAGTTCATCATGCTCCACGCCGACTCGGACTTTCAGCTCAATCAGATCAAGGACATTCTTTTTCCGGAGATGGAAAAGAAGGAACCGGACTGCACCAAGCGCCTGGATTCCCAGGCCATACAGAAGATATCGGGCGACAAGGTCAAGCAGGAGTTGAAGATCAAGATTGGCATCGAGAGCGAGCTGTCCAAGAAAATCGTCAAGCTGCTCAAGGACTCGAAACTCAAGGTGCAGGCAGCCATTCAAGGCGACGCCGTGCGCGTGACCGGCGCCAAGCGCGATGTTCTGCAGGACGCCATTTCCCTGGTGAAGAAGGCGATCACCGACTTTCCGATCAAGTATGGCAACTTCCGCGATTGAGTACAGTACTGAACGGAGTGCAGTTTCTCCGGGTGTTGCGTTCGGCAGTCATCTTGCCGGTTGCTTGAAATATTTCCTGCGAGTTATTTGTGTTTGCTTCTTTCGAGGCGCGGCGCTGCTTGCCAATTGAGTTCTGATGTCCATGTCGTCCAAGACTATTGAATACGTAGAAGAAAAAGAGCGCATCAATCCCGGCGTGCTTTCCTGGGTAGAAGAGCTGCGTCAAGTGTCTATGGCGGTCAGCAAGAAGGCCAGTAAGTCCACTGCAAGTCGAAATCAGCTGTTTTATATCCTGCATTGGACAGCAGACAGCGGTGGTTTTGGAGTGACCGTTCATAAGGGCCGTGACCCTGAGAGCGCTGAGGAATGGTGGGCGATTGATCGCGCGCTGGTCAAGGCACCGCCATTTGTCGGCGAGGATGATATCGGCATTCTTCGCCTGCTTTGGGCAGAGCGGACCCATGATTGCGGTTTGCGAGCTTTTGGCCTGGGCCCAAAACACGGCGATGAGGTGTTGCGGCGGATGGCGCAAACGGGCCGCCTCTATCCGGCAAATGATTTCTCGCCACTACGACTGGCCGAGGCACGTCCAGCGAGTGTGAGTTGGCGTCTTGATGGCAACGGGCGGCAAAGGCCGTGTTTCAAGCCGACGCCTGCAGCCAGCCTGGTTGTTCCCCTGCAACCGCCCTGGTATGTTGATCTCGATGAAAGCGCGATCGGCAACCTGGAGGTGGCTGGCAACCCGGAAGTCATCGCGCGCCTGTTTTCGCTGCCGCCGCTTTCGGCTAAAGAGGCGGCGCTGGTGGCCGAAGCCCTGACCGAACTGGCGCCTGAATTGCCCATTCCCGAAGAAGACGCCGATGCACGACTGCGTTGCATCGAATCCAGCCTGGTTCCAGTATTGCGCCTGCAGACGTTGAATACGCACGGCAACAGGACCTGGCGTGACTATGCCTTCAGCTACAACGGCGGGGCTTTCGACGTGGCTCTTCCAGTGTTTCGTTACCAGGATGCGGAAATCAAGCCGGATGACGCTCAGGAGTTCTGTACGCTGCCTGACGGCGAAACGGTTCGCGTCCTGCGCCAGAGCGAACGGGAAAAGGCCTTGATGGACAGCCTGGCCGGAGCGGGGCTGCAAAAAATTCCGGGCTACGCCCTTCATACCTTCGGCAGTCCGCCCGATAGCGCCTTTGGTTTGGCGAATGAATCGGCTTGGCCGGCCTTCATGCATGAGGCGCTTCCTGCATTGCAAAACGCGGGCTGGCAGATCGAGTTTGACGACGATTTTCGCCATCACTCGCTGGAAGTCGAGTCGTGGGAGGCTGAACTTCTCGAGTCGGAAAGCGGCTGGTTTGATCTCGACATGGGCATCATCGTTGAAGGCGAGCGATTGCCCCTGGCCCCGCTGCTGGCCTTGCTGTTCCGGCGCGATGCCCGCTGGCTGGATGCCTCGCTGCTGAACCAGATTGCCGATGACGAGATGATCGAACTCAAAACGCCGGCCAATCTGCGTATTCGTGTGCCTGCCGGGCGTCTGAAGCCGCTTGCGGCAACACTGATCGATCTTTTCGATGGTTTTTCGGGCGGAAATACCCTGCGTCTTTCACGCTTTGATGCGCCGCGTCTGGCCGAACTCACCGACACCAGTCGCTGGCAGTTTCGCGGACAGCGCGACGTACTGGCGCTCGCCGACCAGTTGTCGGCAGCTCAGGGAATCAGTCACATCGAATCACCCGCCGGTTTGGGGCTGGAATTGCGTTCCTACCAGAAGGAGGGCTTGGCCTGGCTCCAGTTTCTGCGCGAGCAAAAGCTGTCGGGCATTCTGGCCGACGATATGGGTCTGGGCAAAACAGCACAGGCGCTGGCGCACCTGTTGCTGGAGAAGGAAGCCGGGCGCCTGGATCGTCCGGCACTGATCGTTTTGCCCACCTCACTCATTTTCAACTGGAAGAATGAGGCGGCGCGTTTTGCCCCGAGCCTGTCGATACTTTCCTTGCACGGCGCGGAACGCAAAAGCCGGTTTGCCGAGATAGCGCACAACGATGTGGTGTTGACGACTTATCCTTTGCTATGGCGGGATGCTCACGAGTTGACCAAGCATCGCTATCACCTGCTCATTCTTGACGAAGCGCAAACTGTCAAGAACGCCCGCAGTCAGGGTGCCGAAGCCGTGCGCAAGATCGATGCGCGACACCGTCTCTGCCTGACCGGCACGCCGCTGGAAAACCATCTGGGTGAGTTGTGGAGTCAGTTTGATTTCCTCTTGCCAGGTTTTCTTGGTGACAGCAATACCTTTACCAAATACTGGCGTACTCCCATCGAGAAACAGGGCGATGCACAGCGCCGTAACCTGCTTGCTCGGCGGATAAGGCCCTTCATCCTGCGTCGCAAGAAGGAAGAAGTAGCGCGCGAGTTGCCTCCCAAAACGATCATCATCCGCAAAGTCGAACTCGCCGGCAGTCAGCGCGATCTTTACGAGACCGTTCGTGCAGCCATGGACTCGGTGGTGCGGGAGGAGGTCGCCCACAAGGGCTTCGGCCGCAGCCAGATCGTTATTCTTGATGCGCTGCTTAAGCTGCGACAGGTGTGCTGTGACCCCCGCCTGGTCAAGGCGGTGTCGGCTCAGCGGGTCAAGGAGCGCGCCAAGCTGGATCTGCTGATGACCATGCTGCCCGAGCAGGTGGACGAGGGTCGGCGCATTCTGCTCTTCTCGCAATTCACCAGCATGCTGTCACTGATCGAGGCCGAGCTGAAACGCGCTGGTCTCGACTACGTCATTTTGACGGGTGATACCACGGATCGCGAGACGCCGGTGCGTCGATTCCAGGCCTGCGAAGTTCCGATCTTCCTGATCAGCCTCAAAGCCGGTGGCGTAGGTCTCAACCTGACGGCCGCCGACACCGTGATTCATTACGACCCGTGGTGGAATCCAGCTGTCGAGAATCAGGCGACCGATCGTGCACATCGGCTCGGTCAGGACAAGCCGGTATTTGTCTACAAGCTCATTATCGCCGGCAGCATCGAGGAGAAGATTCTGGCCTTGCAGGAGCGCAAGGCAGAGCTTGCCGCCGGGATTCTGTCCGAAGATCACAATATCGACCTGAAGTTTGGCGAGGACGACATCGCCGCCCTTTTCGCGCCGCTACCTGTTTGAAGTTAAGGCTGTTTGCAATTCGAGTGCTGGTTCCAAAACTGCGCTGTCGGACTGGTTGTCGTTGAGATTCGCGGCACGACGCATCGCAGAAGGCACGTTACAATACGCGTCTTTCAAAATATCGCGAGAGATTTCCATGGCTGCAACCATCCTGAAAAATATCCCCGCTGGCGAGCGCGTCGGCATCGCCTTCTCTGGCGGTCTGGACACATCCGCCGCTGTCCACTGGATGCGTGGCAAGGGCGCCATCCCCTGCGCTTACACCGCCCACCTCGGCCAGCCCGACGAAAGCGATTATGATGACATTCCGCGCAAGGCCAAGATTTACGGCGCCGAGATCGCCCGCCTGATCGACTGCCGTCCGCAACTCGTCGCCGAGGGCATCGCCGCCATCCAGTGTGGCGCTTTCCACATCAAGACTGGTGGCGCCACCTACTTCAACACCACGCCGCTGGGGCGCGCCGTCACCGGCACCGCGCTTGTCGTCGCGATGAAGGAGGACAACGTCAACATTTGGGGCGACGGCTCCACCTACAAGGGCAACGACATCGAGCGCTTCTACCGCTACGGTCTGCTCGCCAACCCGGCGCTTCGCATTTACAAGCCATGGCTCGACCAGAGCTTCATCGACGAACTCGGCGGCCGCAAGGAGATGAGCGAGTACCTCATCGCCAACGGTTTCGACTACAAGATGAGCGTCGAGAAGGCCTACTCGACCGACTCCAACATACTCGGTGCGACGCACGAAGCCAAGGATCTGGAGTTTCTCAAGAACGGCGTCAACATCGTCAACCCGATCATGGGCGTTACCTTCTGGCGCGAGGACGTGGTCGTCAAGCCTGAAACTGTCACCGTGCGCTTTGAAGAAGGCGAGCCGGTCGCCATCAACGGCCAGACCTTCGCCAGCGCCGTCGATTTGTTCACCGAGGCCAACGTCATCGGCGGCCGACACGGCCTGGGGATGTGCGACCAGATCGAGAACCGCATCATCGAGGCCAAAAGCCGTGGCATCTACGAAGCCCCGGGCATGGCGCTGCTGCACATCGTCTATGAGCGACTGGTCACCGGCATCCACAACGAAGACACCATCGAGCAGTACCGCATCAACGGCCTGCGCATTGGCCGCCTGCTTTATCAAGGACGCTGGTTCGATCCACAGACTCTGATGCTGCGCGAAACCGCCCAGCGCTGGGTAGCGCGCGCCATCACCGGCGAGGTTACGCTGGAACTGCGCCGTGGTAATGACTACTCGATCCTCGACACCGAGAGTCCGAACCTCACCTACGCGCCTGAGCGTTTGTCGATGGAAAAGGTGGAAGACGCCGCCTTCACGCAGAATGACCGCATCGGCCAACTGACCATGCGCAACCTCGACATATCCGATACGCGCCACAAGCTTGGCATCTATAGCCGGAGCGGCCTGCTTGGCTCGCAGAAAGA
>JANNNT010000372.1:0-1684 GCA_031398685.1 Rhodocyclaceae bacterium
TGAATGACGCGTTGGCCGAGGACTTGTCAGTGAGCATCCGGCTGGAACAGCTGCTGTAATCAGTTACCTGTCTTCGTGAGATCAGAGTGGCGACCGGCCGGATTGGGTCGCGACGCGACTGTCACCTCTTCGAATTCATCGCCGGAAAGCGGTCAGTAAAATCCAGACTCCCTGAAGCGGCCAGTCGTCACCGAGTGTTCTCGACCCACTATAGGTAGTCCGTTCAATTTCCAGGCTGGTAGAACCCAGCACGTTGTTGTACCGGAGATCGGAACGGAATGTCATCTATTGGGTTGTGGTCGATTGGCCAGTGCGCAGGGTTATCCACGGCGCCGCCGCCTGCCGCTTCTATACGGCACGAGGCGAGCGGCGCGGTGGATAACCCGTGTGCGAAGCCGGGGGTTTTCATGGTCTGCCCGGTTCGCTTCTCGATGTCCACTGTCCCCAAGAGAACATTCCGTTCCGCTTTCGGTGATACTCATCACTACTGGCAGGTCACCGCCAGGGAAGGCGGGACATGCACCCGCGGATTACGAATATCCCGACCCAAACGTTCGACGATTGCCGTTTTAGCTTCGAGTCCGCGGGTGTACTTTCGCTCGACAACGAATACTCAGGGTCTGCCGCACTATCGGCTCACTATATTGCCTTCGCAGAGCACAAGCATGCGGGCACGTCCCGGATGATCAATTTATCACTTTGGGAGGTCGAGCATGAAACCTCTAAATACCCAGCCCTTTACCGCCTATGTGGGGATCGATTGGGCCGATACGAAACATGATGTTTGCCTTCAAGCCACCGGCAGCAATCAACGCGAGTTCGATTGCATTCCGCATCAGATGCCCCGCATCGATGCGTGGGCGCAGTCCTTGCACCAGCGCTTTGGCGGCCCCATCGCCATCGCCCTTGAATTGGCCAAGGGGCCGATCGTCTATGCGCTCCAGAAGTACGACTTCTTCGTCATCTTTCCAATCAATCCTTCGACGCTAGCCAAGTACCGCGAAGCTTTCAAGCCGAGCCGGGCCAAGGACGATCCGACCGATGCCGAACTGGCCCTCGATCTCCTGCTTCGGCATCCGGAGCGATTTGCACCGATTCAGCCGCAAAGTGTGGCCATGCGGACTTTGCTCAGCTTGACCGAGCATCGTCGCGAGTTGGTCGGTGACAAGACCCGACTGACCAACCGCCTGACCAATACCCTCAAGCAATACTATCCCCAGATTCTGGACTGGTTTGATCAACACGATACCGTTCTCTTCTTCGACTTCCTGACCCGCTGGCCAATGCTGGCACATGCCAAGCGGGCGCGCCTGGACACTCTGAAGGCCTTCTTCAATGTCCACAATAGCCGGCACGCCAAGGTAATCGACGCTCGCCTCGAGGCCATCAGGACGGCCATGCCCCTCACTGAAGACCCCGGCGTCATTGCCCCCTGTCGGCTGCATGCGTTGATGCTGGTCAAACAGCTGCGTGTCACCCTGCACGCCATTGAGCAGTTTGATCGCGAGATTGCCGACCTCGCACCGACGCTCCCGGACTATGCCCTGTTTGAACGATTACCCGGTGCCGGCGAATATCTTGCGCCACGATTGCTCGTTGCCTTCGGAGAAGATCGTCAGCGCTTTCAAAGCGCCAATGAATTGCAGAAGTATTCGGGTATCGCTCCGGTCACCGAGCGCAGCGG
>JANNNT010000414.1:0-1627 GCA_031398685.1 Rhodocyclaceae bacterium
GATGGCTTGTGGGATATCGAAGCGCGCATGGTGGATACGAAGGATCAGGACTATCCCCTGTCGTCCGGCGTGCGCAAACCCGGCGAGGCCGTGCACGACATGTCGGTGCGCGTGACCATCGATAGCAAGATGAATATCCTCGATGCGGCGACCTGTACCGATGCCGCCCCCTACATGGGCTCGTGCGATAGTATCCCGCCGGATTATTCGGGGATTGTCGGTTTGAACCTGTTTCATGGTTTTCGCACGGCGGTCAAGGATCTGTTTGGCGGTACGCGGGGCTGTGCCCACGTAAGCGAGCTGCTGATGTTCTTGCCGACCGTTGCGTTGCAGACGTTTGCCAGTGAAGTCCTCGATAACAACGACAGCGCGCACAAGCCGTATCAGCTCGATCGTTGTCATGCGCTGGATTCGCATTCGGAAACGGTCAAGCGCTATTACCCACGCTGGTACCGTAGCCAAAACCCCGGGCAGGGGGTCCTGCCTAAAGCTCGTCACTTTAATTCAAGCAAGGATGGCGCATGAAAATTCATGAATATCAGGGAAAAGAGCTTCTCAAAAAGTTCGGCGTAGTAGTTCCGCGCGGAGTTTTTTGTGAGTCGGCCGATGATGCCGTCAAGGCGGCGGTGTCGCTGGGCGGCAAGATCTGGGTGGTCAAGGCCCAGATCCATGCGGGCGGCCGCGGCAAGGGGGGCGGTGTCAAGGTCGCCAAGTCACTGGACGAAGTACGCCAGTACGCCAACCAGATTCTGGGGATGCAACTGGTTACCCATCAGACCGGGCCGGAAGGGCAGAAAGTGCGGCGCTTGCTGGTCGAGGAGGGCGCTGACATCAAGAAGGAATACTACGTCGCCGCCCTGACTGATCGCGCCACGCAGAAGATCGCCATGATGGCTTCGTCCGAAGGCGGCATGGACATCGAGGAAGTGGCGCACAGCACTCCGGAGAAAATCCTCACCGTCTTTGTTGATCCGTTGGACGGCCTGACCGACGCGCAGGCGACCCAGTTGGCGACCGGCATTGGTGTTCCAGCCGCGTCCGTGGCCAAAGCGGTGGTGGCGTTGAAAGGCTTGTACACCTGTTACATGGAAACCGATGCCTCGCTGGCGGAAATCAACCCGCTGATTCTCGAAGGCAACGGCGATATCAAGGCGCTCGACGCCAAGTTCAATTTTGACGCCAACGCGCTCTACCGTATTCCGGAAATCGTTGCCTACCGCGATCTGGACGAAGAAGATCCGAATGAAATTGAAGCCTCCGAGTTTGGGCTGGCCTATATTTCGCTGGACGGTAATATCGGTTGTCTGGTGAACGGCGCTGGGCTGGCCATGGCGACCATGGACACGATCAAGCTGTTCGGTGCCGAGCCGGCCAACTTCCTCGACGTCGGCGGTGGTGCGACAACGGAGAAAGTGACCGAGGCTTTCAAGATCATGCTCAAGAACAACAAGGTCAAAGGCATTCTGGTCAATATCTTCGGCGGCATCATGAAGTGCGACACCATCGCCAACGGCGTGATCGCTGCGGTTCGCGAAACGCATCTGGCGGTGCCGCTCGTCGTGCGCATGAAGGGAACCAACGAGGAACTGGGCAAGCAATTGCTGAAGGAGTCCGGTCTGCCGATCAT
>JANNNT010000491.1:0-10319 GCA_031398685.1 Rhodocyclaceae bacterium
CGCTGAACTAATCTTCGATGCGAGCATAGAGCGGGGCGGGAATTTCATCGACATGATCGATGTGTCGTTTTGCAGAGATCAACGTTGCGCTCGGGCATTTCTTTGGGGGCTCCTTGATACATACAGGCCTTGCTTCTGTAAGCTTCCGGTCCTTGAACCCAAGGGGAATCATTAACTTGGTACTTAAGGCTGGTCTGGATGGCATTGAATGGGCGGGGGACGTCCACGTCCCTCCGGGCGATCTGGTGAACGCCAGTCAGGTTCGCGTTGCCACGATTGAGGCTGGTCTTCGGGTAAGTTCCTACGGCTCCTATCATCGTCTGGGAGCAAGGCAGGCAAGATTTGATTCTGTGCTGGAAACGGCGTTGGCTCTTGGCGCTCCAACCATTCGCGTATGGGCCGGCACCGTGGGGTCGTCCCAGGCAAGCCCGGATTATTTCCAGGCGGTTGTTGATGAACTGGCCGACATCAGCCAGCAGGCGGCCCGGGAAAGCATTGCCGTTGCGCTGGAGTTGCATGACGACACACTGACGGACAGCATCGAATCAACCTGTCATCTCGTCGATCAGGCAAACAGTTTGTCAGGCACCTGCTCTAGCTATTGGCAAGCGCCACATGCTCAATCATTGGTCGAACGGCAGCGTGGACTATTGCTACTTGGCCAGCGAATCTCCAACATCCATGTTTTTTACTGGCTCCAGGATTCCATGGGCCAACAGGTTCGGCAACCGCTGTCCAGCGGCAAAAAGGATTGGCAGAGCCTTTTCGAGACCCTGGCTCGTCTGGGTGGGGATCGGTTTGCCCTGCTGGAATTTGTCTTGAACGATGATGCCGACCAGTTTTTGGCCGATGCGCGTACGCTGAAAAGACTTCTCAGCTTTCAGAAGTTCGATCCCAGCGTCAAGCCGATTTAGGAATCAATCCTGGCCGTCGATTCTCGCTTCACCAAGTCAATACCGATACAGACCCGTGACTCTGGTTTTTGCGGGTTGGCGGCACGATCAATCAACATCTGTACCGCCATTTGACCCATGGCGGTACGTTTGGAATGCAAGGTGGTCAAGGCAGGAATGCAATGCGCACTTACTGCCAGATCGTCGAATCCGATTACCGATGCGTCGCCAGGAACGGAAAACCCATTGCTGGTCAGGGATTGCATCACACTGATCGCCACGGTATCGGATACTGCAAAAAAGGCCGTGGCTTTCAGTTTTCCGCCTTGGCTGAGTTGACGTGTCAGTTGGTGTTCGTCAACCGCCGCAAAGTCCTGAAGCTCGATATCGATCAGATGGCGTTTGGGCTCGTAGGTAATTCCTGCCTGGGTAAGGGCGGCAACAAAACCTTGCCGTCTCAGATCTAGCGTCATTCGTCGCGCGGTGCCGACATGGATAATATCGCGGTGTCCAAGATCAAGAAGATGCTGGGTTGCCAGGAATCCGCCAAGAAAATAGTCCGGGCAAACGCTGTCGAAGCGCATTAGTGGGTCAATGCCATTGACCAGAATGGCCGGACAACCGGTTGCCGCAATTTTGTCGAGCACAGGGCGATGGTCGACACCCAACAGGATTACCGCTTCTGGATTTCCATTCTGGAACAGGATGGCTTCAGGAATTTCGGCCGTAAAGGGGCGCAGCATCAGAAGGTTTACATCGAGAGTAAGGCCGCGCTTCTGTCCTTCCTCAATCATGGTGCGCAGAATTATGTCGTAAAACGTGCCGCCATAGGCGGCCAGACTGTAGGTGATCACCGTTGCCGAACTGAGCGGGTTTTCGGCCGATCCCATCAGGGGCCAACGCCGAAACCCGAGCTCATTGACCGCTCGCTGAACCTTTTCCCGATTCTCTTCGCTGACACCATCTCGTCCGTTGAGAACTTTTGAAATGGTTCCAAGAGACAAGCCGGTCATCTGAGCAATATGTCGCTGGCGAACTACTCCAGCGGGTTTGTCGGGCGAATTCACCATGTTTTTGACCTTGGTCGCAAAAATAGCGACAGCGTAATAATCGTAGCCGGCATAATTACCAGAAAAACTGGTTATGTCCAAGTGAGCGCATCAAGGCTTCCATGAAGTAATAGTCACCGTAGGGAAGCATGTTGTCATGGCGATCGGCGGATACGTGTGCGGCGCCATGGGCGAGCAAGCCCAGAGCCTCCGGGTCAGTGGTCAAATCACAGGTCGCGATCAGGCCGTCGAGCAGACGATCCGCGAGAGCCGTCCAGCGTTCCTTTTCCTTGTCTTCACTGATCGAGGCCAGGATATAAAGGCCCGCAGCCATGATCGCGCCGGCAGAACTGTCGCGCCATGAC
Source organism: Rhodocyclaceae bacterium (assembly GCA_031398685.1). GTDB lineage: Bacteria > Pseudomonadota > Gammaproteobacteria > Burkholderiales > Rhodocyclaceae > Propionivibrio. The sequence goes on from JANNNT010000491.1 coordinate 2,308, forward strand.
GTTTCGCCGACCGTCAGGTTGTAATCCCAAACCGGCACGGCATCGTCGCCCAGCAGCTTTTCGGCCGTTGCGGCCAGCCGAGCGGACGTTTCACGATAGAGTGGATTCCGCGTATAGAGGTAGCTCTGCGCAAAACCGTGAATCATCCACGCCTGCCCTCGCGCCCAGCAGGATTCATCGGCAAATCCCTGGTGCGTCTCTCCCCGCAGGGGCTCGCCAGTGGCCGGATCGAAAACGAAGGTGTGGTACGAACTGCCGTCCTGGCGAATCAGGTGTTTGATCGTTAAATCGGCGTGCGCGTTGGCTATTTTGCCGAATGCGAGATTTCCTGTCTCAGTGCTGGCCCAATGCAGAAGCGCAAGATTTTGCATTGTGTCAGCGATAATCCGCCCCGCCGTGAACCTGGAAACTTCCGGGTCGTTAGGTTTCGGATTCCAGGCTCTTATGTAGCCCCCGTCCTGATTGAAGCGATGTGAAAGTGCTTCGGCGGCCCGGAGCGCCAATGATCGTGAATCCTGGTTGCCGGTCATTTTCCAGTCGGCGACACAGCTCAAGGAAAACTGGAAACCCAGATCATGATGATATTCAGTTGGGTTGGCCAGAATATGGCGAAACGTTTGTCGCCTGGCCTGTGCATTGACGACAAAGGCCTGATCTCCAGTGAGTTGTGCCGCCAGCCAGAGTTGCCCTGACTGGAAACTGATCACCCAATCAAATGGATCGCAATAATCCCACGTATTGTCAGCCCGTCCAATTTTGGGGCTGCGCAGACCGATGATCGGCATCGCCGTCTTGAGTTTTTCCACACACCGCATCAATGCATCCTGGTGCGATTTGACGGCACGGGAAGAGAGTGTTTCGCCAAAGTAGGTGTCGGTCAGCGTCTGTTGCGACATTTGTAGCTCCTCATCAATAGGGGGGATATCATGGAAACATTCTATCATTACAGAAAAAATATGCAAACATAAGAAACTATATGACTTTTTGTTGACAATTTCCACGACGGTCCTTAATCTTGTGAAAAGTTGCAGTACTAAAAAACGAAGTAAGTTGTCACGTTCTGTCCAGTCGCGTTCTTTAGTGGCGGGCCTGGTCGGCCGAATAATCAGCGGGGGTGTATCACCATGGCGGCATCTGCCGATTCCAGATTCACGGAACATTCCGGACGATGGTCGAACGAGATCAGCGGGTATAGCTTGCTGCTCATCTGGTTGGTCGGTTTTTTTGCTTTCACCTTCGGGCCGACGATTGCATCCATCTATCTGTCGTTTACCGACTATGACCTGGCTCGCCCACCGCTCTGGGTTGGTTGGGAAAACTATGTCCGGATCGTGACCGACGACCCCAAGTTTCGGGAATCCATGTACGTCACTCTTGTCTACGTGCTGTTCTCGGTCCCTTTGAAGCTCCTGATGGCCCTTGCTGTTGCGATGTCGCTCAACAAGGGACTGAAGGGCTTGTCCATCTATCGCGCCATCTTCTACTTGCCCTCATTGCTGGGGGGAAGTGTGGCGATTGCAATTCTCTGGCGTCAGTTTTTCTCCACGGAAGGCCTGATTACCTATTTGATGCGGTTTGCCGGGTATGACGGGCCGGGCTGGATCACCACACCCGACCATGCCCTGGACACTCTGATCGTCCTGAGTGTCTGGCAGTTTGGATCGCCAATGATCGTGTTTCTGGCTGGCTTGCGCCAGATCCCGCGTGATATGTACGAAGCGGCAAGCATCGATGGTGCGGGCAAGGTCAGGCAGTTCTTCAAGATCACGCTGCCCCTGCTGACCCCGGTGATTTTCTTCAATGTGGTCATGCAAACTATCGATGCATTCAAGGCGTTTACGCCAGCTTTTATCGTCAGTAGCGGAACCGGAGGCCCGGTAGATAGCACCCTGTTTTATACGCTCTATCTCTATCAGGAAGCGTTCACCTTTCTGAGAATGGGTAATGCCTCGGCACTGGCGGTGATTCTGGTCATCATCATTGCTACCTTCACGACCATTGCCTTTGCCACCTCTAAACTCTGGGTGCACTACGATGACTGAGACGACATCTGTCACCAATGACGACATGGCCGGCGAGTCGCCGCAGAGTCGCCGCATGCTGAAGCTTTTTCTTCACGTCCTGCTGATTACGGTATCAACTGTCATGCTTTACCCCTTGCTGTGGATGCTGGCCAGTTCCTTCCGCTCCAACGGTGAAATACTCAACAACCTTTCGATCATTCCTGAAAGTCTGGATCCGCGAAATTACATTGCCGGATGGCACGCACTCAAATATTCGTTCGGGACCTTCGCCTGGAACTCGCTGGTGATCGCGGTGCTGACTGTCGTGGGTAACGTGATGTCGTGCTCTATCACGGCTTTTGCATTTACTCGGCTGAACTTTCGGGGGCGCCAATTCTGGTTCGCGATCATGCTCGGGACCTTGATGATGCCGCAGCACGCCGTACTGATTCCTCAGTATGTAATGTTTCTCAAAATGGGTTGGGTCGACACCTACCTCCCTCTGGTTGTGCCCAAGTTCATGGCGTCGGATGCCTTCTTCATCTTTCTGATGGTCCAGTTCTTCCGTCAGATACCGAAAGAACTGGACGAGGCGGCTGTGATGGATGGTTGCGGCCCCTGGCGGATCTACTTCAAGATCATGCTGCCGCTATCCGTTCCGGTTCTGGCGACGGCGGCCATTTTCTCCTTCATCTGGAGTTGGGGGGATTTCTTCGGGCCACTGGTATTCTTGAACGACGTCAAGTCCTACACGGTACAACTGGGATTGCGCTCGTTCATTGACTCGACGTCCATCTCCGATTGGGTCGGTTTGTTCGCCATGTCCAGCCTCGCCTTGCTGCCGGTATTTTTTATCTTCCTGTTCTTCCAGCGCATGTTGATCGAAGGCATTGCTACCACTGGCATGAAGCGCTGACCCGGTTAACCAGAGAAAAATATGACAAAACTTGTATTGGATAAAGTCTTCAAGCGATTCGACACGACCGAGATCATTCACGGTATCAGTTTCGATATCAATCCGGGCGAATTCGTGGTGTTCGTCGGCCCATCGGGCTGCGGAAAATCGACGCTGCTGCGCATGATTGCCGGCCTTGAGACGGTCACTGCGGGCAGCATCCTGATCGACGGTGAGCGAATGAACAGCGTGCCGCCAGCCAAGCGCGGCATTGCGATGGTCTTCCAGTCGTACGCGCTCTATCCGCACATGTCGGTCTTCGAAAACCTGGCGTTCGGTCTGCGTACCCTGGGCATGCCCAAAACCGAGATCAATGCCAAGGTCGCCAAGGCCGCGAAGATATTGCAGATCGAGACCTTGCTGAAACGCAAGCCCAAACAGCTTTCCGGGGGGCAACGCCAGCGTGTGGCTATCGGACGATCAATCGTCCGCGATCCGCGAATCTTTCTCTTCGACGAACCCCTGTCGAATCTTGACGCAGAACTTCGCGTGCAGATGCGCGTAGAGATTGCGGGGCTGCACAAGGAACTCGGCACCACCATGATCTACGTCACCCATGATCAGGTCGAAGCCATGACCCTGGCAGACAAGATTGTGGTTCTGCGTCAGGGTGTGGTCGAACAGATCGGGGCACCACTGGATCTCTACAATCGTCCGCGCAACAAGTTTGTCGCCGGATTTATCGGTAGCCCGAAGATGAATTTTCTCGACGTCGGGTGGTCCAGACGGAACGGCGAAACCACCACCTTTGATCTGGCCGGGACCGATATTTCGTTGCCGATCGCTATTGCCGAAGGCGTGTCCGGGATAACGGTCGGTGTGCGCCCGGAACATGTGCTTGCTGGCGACAAGGGTGATATGTCGCTGGGGAAAATTAAAGTGACGCATATAGAGCAACTGGGAGGAAACGCCTTCGTCTACGGCAAGCTCAGCGACGGCCAGACCATGACCCTGTCGCTGGAAGGTCAGCAAAACATCATTTCGGGGCAGGACATTCCGATCAGCATTGATCCGGTCTTCTGTCACGTTTTCAATGCCGAAGGGCAGACCATGGGTCGTCAAGAGGCTTAACAGCGGGAAAGTTCCACAGCATTTTTCACCATTTAAGGGGATCAAAATGATTAGCAGACGCAATTGGTTGAAATCCGGTCTGGCCTTGGGTGCAACAGCGCCATTTCTCTCGCCCTTGTCTGTTTTCGCCGCCGATGTAAACCTGAGGATTATTTATTGGGGCTCGCCAGATCGAGTCAAGCGTGCTGATGCTGTTGGTGCGTTGTTTGCCAAAGCGTTCCCGGGACTCACGGCCAATGCCGAAGTTTCTAGCGACTATTGGGCGAAACTCAACACCATGATGGCCGGCGGCAATATGCCGGATATCCTCCAACTTGAGCCGAGCACGCTGCCCGATTACTCTCGGCGCGGTGTTTTGATTCCGCTTGACGATCTCATCAGCAAAGGCGCGATCAGGACCGGTGATATGGTCAAGAACGCACTGAGTCTGGGCCGTGTTGACAAGAAAGTTACCGGCATTGCCCAGTCGATCAATTCGCACGGGATGATGTTCGACAAGGATGCCTACGCAAAAGCCGGCATTCCCGAGCCCAAGCTCGGTCTGACCTGGGACGACTATGCCAGGCAAGCCGTGGAAATCACCAAGGCCTCAGGCAAAAGCCGTTTCTGGGGCGCCCCCTATGGTGCACGGGCCAACAATGTCTTCCAGGTCTGGCTGACCCAGCGGGGCAAGGTGTTCTTTACCGAGGACCAGAAGATCGGCTTCGATATTGACGACGTCAAAGAGTTTTACACGTATTGGGAAAACCTGCGCAAAGCCGGCGGCTGTACCCCCGGGGATGTGTCGTCAAAGAGCGTCATCACCTCGGACAGCAGCGAGATGGCCTCCAAGAACTGCTCTTCCGCGTTGTTGTACTCGAATCAGTTGGTTGCCTTTGGTGCACTACTTCCCGACGCGAAGCTCGGAATTGCACCTTATCCAATGGCCAAGCGAGACGGGAATTCTGGGCTGTACTATCGTCCAGGTCTGCACTGGAGCATCAGCAGGGACTGTAAAAACGTCGAGGCCGCCGCCAAGTTCATCGATTTCTTTGTCAACGACATGGAAGCCGGCAAAGTGCTAGAAGTTGAACGCGGGATTCCGGTGAACCTGAAGGTTCAGAGTTTGATCACCCCTCAGTTGAGCGAGTACGCCAGAAGGTCAGTCGAATTTACCAACTCCATCGCGGACGTCGTCAATCCCTATCCGCCGTCCGCTCCAGCGGGTGCTATCGAGGTAGATACGGGCGTGATGCGTCCTATTGGCGATCAGTTGGCGTTTGGCAAGATAAGCATTGATGATGCTGCCAAAAAAATGATCGAAGGGACCAAGCGCGCTATTCGGCAGTCGTAACACCTGGCGCGGCAAAGGGCCCCAATAGGGGCCTTTCTTTTTTCGTTCGCGGCCCATCAGGCGGCGACTCAGAGGATGATCGACATGGACTATCAAGCACCATCCTACAATCCGATGGCGGGAAATCCGCTCAAGACCCGGAACGATGTTGCCATAGCGATCCGAGATTTGTACCTACCCCTCACGCCCTATTACTCACTGGGCGGAGCGCGCGTACGCCTCGATATGGCGGGGGCTCATTTTGATCGCAGCGCGGCGGATTTAGAGGGATTTGCGCGCCCCTTGTGGGGGCTGGCCCCGCTCGCAGCCGGCGGCGGCGCTGATTTTGTCGATTGGTCGGTTTTCCGGCGCGGGATGGCAAACGGTATGAATCCCGAGCATCCGGAGTTTTGGGGGCATCTCGAGGCAAAGAATCAACGCCTGGTAGAACTGGCCGCTATCGGGTTTTCTCTGGCGATTATTCCCGGAATTTTGTGGGAACCGCAATCGCCCGAAGCGAAGAGGACTATCGCCCACTATTTACAACAAGCCTATGCGCAGCAATTCGTCGAGAATAACTGGATGTTCTTTCGCGCCATGATTGGCCTTGGTTTGCGACGGGTCGGGGAAGAAATTGACCAGACACTGACCGAAGACTACTTAAAAAAAATCGACGCGCTTTACCTCGGCGAAGGTTGGTATCGCGATGGTCCAGGCCGTCGTGCCGATCACTACATCCCATTTGCCATGCACTTCTATGGCCTGATATACGGCAAGCTTGGCAATGATCCGGAGCGCACAGAGCTTTTTCAGCAGCGTGCTAAAGAGTTTGCTCCGGATTTTGTTCGCTGGTTTGCTGATGATGGCGCAGTCATGCCCTTCGGGCGTAGTCTGACCTATCGCTTTGCCTGCGGCGGGTTCTGGGCTGCATTGGCTTTTGCGGATTTCCCAGTTTTGCCCTGGGGGCAAATCAAAGGGTTGGCGTTGCGGCACCTTCGGTGGTGGTCGAAACAACCCATTGCTCACCGTGATGGCGTCTTGTCAATTGGTTACTGTTACCCGAATTTGCACATGTGCGAACCGTATAATTCGGCCGGATCGCCCTATTGGGCATTCAAGATATTTGCCTTCATGGCTCTTCCCGAAAACCATCCATTCTGGATGGCGGAGGAAGAAGAACTTGCTCCGTTCGCGGAATCAGCTACCCAAAAGCATCCCGGAATGATCCTCTTCAATCCACCCGGTGACGCGATCGCACTGGTCAGTGGACAGGAAGAACATTTTAAATGGTTGCGATATGCCGCAGAGAAATACGGCAAGTTTGCTTACTCTGCGCGCTATGGTTTTGGTGTCGAAACTGATTTCCGCCAGTTCGATGGTGCAAATTTTGACAACATGCTGGCCTTCAGCGATGACGGTCGGCATTTTCATGTGCGGGAAGACAATCAGGCGGTACACATTGCCGAAAACCTGATACATGCCAAGTGGGCACCTGACAACGGTATCATTGTGGACACCTGGTTGTTGTCTTCTGCTCCATGGCATATCCGGATTCATCGCATCAAGACATCCCGCTCCAGCCAGATCATCGAAGGTGGTTTCGCGGTTGCACGGCCAGACGGTGGGCCTGGTGGCTCTATCGAGGAAGGTAGTGGCGCGGGTTGCGTCATCACTGCAACCGATTTTTCCGGAATTCGCGACCTCGGATCAACGGTTACGCGAACCGGGCGAGCTCTGGAGGCCTTGCCAAACTCCAATCTGATCAACGCCAAGACGACGGTGCCACAACTTGTGGGTGAAATCCCGGCGGGAGAGACAATTCTGGTCACCGCGGTTCTAGTTCTGGGGGACCCAAAGACCGGTCTGAGCGCCTGGAATCACCCTCCCTCAGTACCCGCGATCAGTGATCTGGAAGAAATCATTCGAACCGAAGGCCGCGAAGTGACCACCATGAAAATCACGGATTGGCGGCCATGAAGCTATTGCGCTTCGGTGATGCTGGCAATGAGAAGCCTGGCTGCCTCGATACTGCGGGGCGAATTCGAGATTTGTCATCGCTCATTACCGATCTCGGTCCGGCTGAAATGATGCCTGCCGTCATCGACAGACTGAAGAGCGTTGATCTCCGCACGCTGCCTCTGGTTAGCGGCAATCCTCGCCTGGGATCTCCGATTGCCAGTCCGCCCAATATCATCGGTATCGGGCTCAACTACAAAAGTCATGGCCCCGGAGTCGGCGTGCCGCTGGAGCCGATGGTGTTCTTTAAACATACATCCAGTCTTTGCGGTGCCAACGATCCGATCCTTCGTCCTCCCGGCGCGACCGAACTCGACTATGAAGCCGAGCTTGCTGTGATTATCGGTATGCGCGCCTATTGCATTGATAGGAGTGAATCAGCGCAGCACATCGCCGGCTATGTAATGTGCAACGATGTATCTGAACGCGACTACCAGAACAATCGTGGCGGTGGACTATGCAAGGGAAAATCATCTCCTGGCTTCACGCCGCTCGGTCCTTATCTGGTGACTCCGGATGAAATCGTGAATCCAGCCAACTTGAAGATCATCTGCAAGGTCAATGGCAAGGTGATGCAGGATAGTTCTACCGCCGAGATGCTGTTCCCAGTTGATTACCTGATTGCCTATCTCAGCCAGTTCATGCAACTGATGCC
>JANNNT010000502.1:0-2226 GCA_031398685.1 Rhodocyclaceae bacterium
CGGCAAATACAGGTGCTGCATATTGTTCAGGAAGCCCTGTCCAACGTGCGCAAACACGCCCAGGCATCGCACGTCAGTCTCCATGTTCAGCAACAGCCGGCGTGGCGTTTTGAAGTGCGCGACGACGGCGTCGGTTTCAACTTCGACAATGATCAACTCGACGAAACGCATGTCGGTCTGCGCATCATGAAGGAGCGAGCCCAGCGTCTGGGTGCGGAGCTGGACATCATCTCTGCGCCAGGCCATGGCAGTTCCGTCATTCTCACGCTGCCGCCGCCAGCGCTTCCCATGGCCGCTGCGGCCGAGTCTGAACCCCGGGGTGCCACGACATGAGCATTGAGGCGAGTCAATCCGGTTCGCGCCCCATTCGTATTCTGGTGGTAGACGACCACACCCTGTTTCGACGCGGATTGACCGCGCTGTTGTCGCGTGACCCGCAGGTTCAGGTCGTCGGCGATGCGGCAGACGCCGGTCAGGCCCTGCGCCGGGCACAGGAGCTGCAACCCGACATCATCCTGCTCGACAACCATTTGCCGGGCGTCAACGGCGTGGATGCCCTGCCGGCCTTACGCGATGCGGCACCCGATGTGCGCATCCTGATGCTGACCGTCAGCGAAGACGAAAGCGACCTCGCCGCCGCCTTGCGTGGCGGTGCCATCGGATACCTGCTGAAAACCATCGAAGGGGATGCCTTAACCGCCGCCATCCAGCGTGCCATGCACGGCGACAGCGTTGTGGCGCCGGAGATGATGAGCAAGCTGGTGGCCGCCTACCGCGGCGCCGCGACGGGCGTTGCTGCAGGCGCTAATTCGACCGCCGGCACCGTGGCGGCGACACCGGCTGCCGCGGCGATGACAACGCCTGCCGCGCTTGCCAGTTTATCCCCCCGCGAACTCGACATCCTGCGCGGCATCGCGCGCGGCGCCAGCAACAAGGAAATTGCGCGCGACCATGGCATCGCCGAAACGACGGTCAAGATCCATGTGCAACACGTTTTGCGCAAACTTGACGTCAGCTCGCGCGTCCATGCCGCCGTTATCGCTTCCGAAAGCGGAATTCTTTGATCTGGCGCAGGAAAATCCCATAAATCCCCACCGCTAGTTCTTCAGAACTAGGCGCTCAGGGCAGCGCGTAGTTCCATTTACCCGGCCGGGTGCTTCTACAGAAGGATGCCGCCACACGTCAGTCTCCCCTAGGGTTACGTCATGTACACAAGGGGGTTTTCGACATGACTAAAAAGGGACAGGCACTCTCGGTTCTCCTGGTCAGCACGCTCGCATTTACGGTGTGCTTCATGGTCTGGATGATGTTCGGGGTGATCGGCATCCCGATCAAGAAGGCCCTCGGTCTCAATGCCACGGAGTTCGGACTGCTGACCGCCATGCCGGTATTGACCGGTTCGCTGATCCGGGTGCCGCTGGGCATCTGGACCGACAAATACGGTGGGCGCATTGTCATGACCGTGCTGATGGCGCTGACGATTCCGGCCATCGCGCTGATGAGTTACGCGACCGCTTACTGGCATTTTCTGGTCATCGGCCTGTTTGTCGGCCTGGCCGGCGGCTCGTTTTCGGTGGGCACGCCCTACGTGGCACGCTGGTTTCCGAGGAATCAGCAAGGGTTCGCCATGGGCATCTACGGTGCCGGCAACTCGGGCGCCGCGGTCAACAAGTTTCTGGCCCCGGTTCTGGTCGTCGCCTTCGGGTGGACCCTGGTGCCGCTGGTCTACGCCGCAATCATGTCGGTGACGGTCATCGTGTTCTGGGCATTCAGCCACAGCGATCCGGCTCATCATGTGCCGAGCACGGTCAGGTTTGTCGACCAGCTCAAGTTGCTGAAAGACCCGAACGTGCTCAAGTACTGCCAGTTCTATAGCATCGTTTTTGGCGGCTATGTGGCGCTGGCGTTATGGATGGTGCAGTACTACGTAGGTGAATTCGGGCTGGACATCCGTACGGCGGCCTTGCTGGCCGCCTGTTTCTCGCTGCCGGGCGGCGTGCTGCGCGCCGTGGGCGGGTGGATGTCTGACAAATGGGGCGCGCACAGCGTCACCTGGTGGGTGATGTGGGTGAGCTGGATTTGCCTCTTTCTGTTGAGCTATCCGCAAACCGATCTCACCATCACCACAATCACGGGTCCGAAGACATTTCATATCGGCTTGAACGTTTACATGTTCACCGCCCTGATGTTCATCCTGGGCATTGCCTTCGCCTTCGGCAAGGCCAG
>JANNNT010000536.1:0-11056 GCA_031398685.1 Rhodocyclaceae bacterium
TGATCACCGAAATCTTGTCGGAGAGTTTGTCGGCCAGCGTCTTCTGGATCAGCAGCGGATGCCGGGTGATCAGCACGCCATCGCGTGCCAGTTGTTCGCTGGCGATCTTGCCGATGCGATCATTGCGGTAGGCTTCGGCATCGGCCAGCTTGCGCCGCGATTCGGCTTCGCCGGTGGCCTCGATCTGGCGAGCCTGCGAGGTGGCCTCGGCATTCTTGATGCGGGCGACCTTTTCCGCTTCAGCCTCCAGCCCGCGCTGTTCGATCTGTTTCTGTTTGAACGGCAGCACGTGTTTCATGGCTTCCGCCTGCGCCCTGGCGGCGATGATCTGTTCTTCGCCGGCGGCGGACGCCGCTGTTTCACGGCGCACTTTGTCGGCCAGGGCTTCCAGTTCGGTCTGCCTGACCTGCTTCTCCTTCAACTCCAGGGTGTAGCGCATCTTCTCGCTCGCCAGCTCTTCAGCCAGCAGCTTTTCCATCCCCGATTTGTAGTCCGGCGGAAGATCCACCTTGCCCATGGTGACGGTTTGCAATTTGACGCCATCGACCTCCAGGCGCGGCTTCAGTTCAGCTTCGATAAGCTGCTGGATTTCCTGGCGCTTGGTCGAGAAGATCTCGCGCACCGTGTATTTGGCCAGCGTCTTGTAGAGCACACCCTGAACGACCGGCTCGATGATCTCGCCGTTGATGTCTTCGGGCAGAACTCTCGCCATGCCGGCGATCTTGCTCTGGTCGAGGGCGTAACGGACGGAAATATCGACGCCGATCGAAAGCCCCTCCACCGACTGGAAAGGCGCGGCGCCGCTGGCGCTGATGTTGGCCGTCGGGCGATAGACCTGATCGCGCAGCGAAAAGCGGCGCAGTTCATGCAGGCCAGGAATGACCATGATGGCGCCGTCGCGCAGTTCGGTGGTGGAGCCGGTCAGCTGGTTCAGGCGCATGCCGATTTCGCCGCGACCGACGCTCTGCATGGGCGGATGCGAATACAGCCCGTAAGCGCCGAAGGCCAGCAGGCTCACGGCAATGATGCGGCCACGGAAGCGGGGCATGGACTCGCCCAGATTGCTCATGGAATAACGAACATTTTCGATGATGTTATTGACGCGTTCCGACATGATGATTTTCTCCACTGATGATTGATCTTCACGGGTGGGGGCTGGCCCCCGGTCCGGGCGGCGGGAAGATCGATCCGCACCCCGGTGTTCATGGAAGCCATGGTGCCGGACATGTCATGGAGATAACCATGCCGGCGCGGGGGCACATTGGTCACCCGGCAGTGGCAACTCTTCCCGGGCGTGAACAAACACTCACGGGCTTGACGTGATTTGGCGGCGGAAAAAAGGGATACTTGCGGCCATCGAGACCATCACGCCGCAAGGAAACCATCATGTTCAAGGTCGCCGTCATCGAAGATGACCTGCCCACCAGCAACCAGCTCAAGGGCTGGATTCTTTCAGCACGAGCGGGCATCGAAGTGGATCAGTGGTTCAACCGCGACGATGCCGAGGCCGCCATCGCTCGCGAAGCCTATGACCTCGTCGTTCTCGATATCGAACTGGGGCGTGAACGCCACGCCGGCGTGGCCATCATCAACGCCATCAACAAGAGTCGCCAGGGCACGCCGGTGCTGGTGGTTTCGGCCATGCCGGCAACCCTCTACCGCAGCATCATGAAGGCGCTGGACGCTTGGGATTACCTGCAGAAAACCACGTTCGAGGAAGCCGATTTCATCGACACCTTGCTCGAAATCCTGCGTGCCAGCCGGGATCGCAACAACGGCAAAGTGCCGGTCGAAGCCAGCGACGAGCTTTCCCTCGATCCCCTGCGCCAGAGCACACCCTTGTGGCGTGGCCAGCGGGTGAACCTGCCGCTGACCGCCCAGCGCATCCTCGCCACGCTCTACCAGCGGCGCGGCCAGGTGGTTTCCTACGACGAGCTCTTCCAGGTGGTGAAGAGCGGCCGCAACCGCGACAACATCCGCAAACACATCAGCACCATCCGCGAAGCCTTCCGCGAGTTGGACGAGGATTTCGACCGCATCGAGAACATCCCCATGCGCGGTTTCCGCTGGTCCGATCAGGCGCCAGTGGGCGGCAGCCAATGAGCGCATTCATTGCGTGGCTGGCCTCCTTCCGCTTGCGGGTACTGTTTCGAACGTCTTTCCTGCTGCTGGCGCTGGCTGTCCTCACCATGGCCATTACCGTGTTGCAGGAAGAAAAGCAGCGCAGCTACGACAATTACCAGGCCAGTTTCGGCAAAACCAAGGAACAGATCGTCGCCCGTCTGCGCCACCCGGCTGGGCAACTGGCACTGCTCAATCCGCGCTGGGGCGCCGGCTCGGCTCCTGCGGGGCGGCCGGTGGTGCTGCCGTATTCCGCCATCGATTTCGACGACCAGAACAAGGTGCGCAACGCCGTTGAAATGGCCGGTTGCCTGGTTCAGTACAAAAACTCCGGCAGCCTGTGCGTGGCCATCGGCAACAACCCCTGGGCCGGCGGCTTCATCTATGCCGCCGGAACTTTCGCCAGCGGCGCGCTGGACGCCCACCGCATCGGCGACGAATTTCTCGATGGCGCGCATCGTCTGCGCGTGACGGCCAGCCTGCGCGGCCAGACGTATCGCTGGATCGCGCCCTTCGAGCTGTCCATCGCGGCTCCCGGTTCCAGGGCCGAAGGTGTGCGCGGCCGCTTCACCGGCTACGTCGAGCAGGCCGGCCGCGACTACACCGGCGCCAGGACAGTGAAGGAATTCCGCGGCTGGGTGTGGCAGGGCGGCAGCTGTCTGGATGCGGCCAAGGAGGACGACGCAAACTGTGAAAGGAAGTCCTTCTTCTCCCTGCGCCTGCCCGTCGACGTGCTGCGCGACGCGCTCTTCCAGCGCGAAAAGCCGACCTGGCCGCCGCCCGACCTCGACCAGTTTCAGGTGCGCATCGAAGTGCTGCCGCCCGGTGACGGCGCGGCGCTCTTTGACAGCAACGCGCCCGGCGCCATCCCGCCCTTTGCCCTCAACGATCTGACGGCCCTGCTGCTGCCCGGCGAGACACTGACCATCCGCCAGGCTGGCGGCAAGGACGCCGATGTCATTCAGCTTTCCGGCAAGGACGAGGTGCTGGAGCAAAGCTCACCGCTGCTCACCCGCCTGATTCGCCGGTTGCCGGTGGAGAACCTGGACGCCCCCGTCGTTGAACTCGCCGACGAAGTGGCGACACCCTTGGGCAATTACAGCCTCCTGCTCAAGGGCGACGCGCGCAGCGTGAACAAGATCCTGAGCATCGGTGCCACGCGGGTCTCGTGGTTTGTCGGCGCCATGCTCGGGGCTATCGGGCTGGCCTGGCTGATCATCGAAATCGGTATCATCCGGCGCATTGCACAGCTCACCAAGCGCACGCGCGGGTTGTCGAAAACCGTCCATGCCGACGGCGGTCTGGAGAGCTACGAACGCTACGACTGGGCCGATCTGCGCGGCAGCGATGAACTGGGCATTCTGGCCACCGGCCTCAACGACCTGCTGCGCCGCGTCAAGGAAGACGCCGAGCGGGAGAAAATCCGTGCCGAGCAGGAAAAGGATCTATGGCACGCCGTCGGCCACGAGATCATGTCGCCGCTGCAATCACTGCTGGCGCTGCACGGTGGCAGCGAAGACCCGAGCCACCGCTACATCAGTCGCATGCAGCAGGCGGTGCGCGTCCTCTACGGCAGCGCCAGTCCCAGCGAAGCTTTCCAGTCATCGGCCTTGCAGGTGCAGGCCATCGACATCGCCGAGTTCATGCGCAACGTGGCCGACAATGCCGACGTCGCCGACGTGAGTTGTGCCACCGCCGACGGCCCGGTACCGGTACGCGCCGACGAATATCCGCTGGAAGATGTCTTCTCGCATATCCTCAAGAACGCCGACCGCTACCGCGAACCCGGCACCCCGATCACGCTGAGTCTGGAAACCAGCGAAACGACGGCCACCGTCACCATCCACAACACCGGTCCAAAAATCACCGAGGACTTCATCGTCAAGATCTTCGAATACGGCGTCTCCGACCAGCCGGAAGCTGGCGCCGCCGGCAATCGGGGGCAGGGGCTTTTTGTCGCCAAAACCTACATGGCCAAGATGGGTGGGACGATTACGGTGCGGAATGTGGTGGATGGGGTGAGTTTCGGGTTGGGCTTGCAAAGAGTGATGGGCCGGTCTGAATGACGGCAGGTCGCTATCGGTATTCAATCGGAAATGTCACAGGAGTAAGAAAATGAAGGCCAGCCGGTTAGAATCGTAGGGTGAGCAAGCTGGCCGTGGCAATGCCGTCAAATCCAGGCGACAACTATTGAAAATGGATGACCTTCAGGATTGAACACCATGCAAAAACTGTCTGAAAACGTGCTTGGACTCGGCATCAGCATTGCCCTTGGTCTGGTGATTTCGTCAGGAATCGTGAGCTACACGGTCAATCGCATTTCCACCAACAAGCAATCGGTTGTGGTGAAGGGGCTGGCGGAAAAGCCGGTCACTGCGGATCAGGCGCGCTGGGAAGTCTCCATCCATGGCACCGGAAAAACCCTGGCCGAAGCCTTTGCCGCATTACGCTCGCATCGACCTTTGGTGCAGGCTTTCTTCCGCGAACAGGGTTTTGGCGATGAGCAACTGGAGGCTGGGCGCGAAATTTTCAACACCATTCATCGGTTGGACAAAGAAGGCCGCCCAACACGCGACATCGAGCAATACGTCGCCAGCCAGGATCTTCTGCTCACCAGTAATGACGTCAAGTTGGTGGATAAGACGGTTGGACAAATCGTAACGCTTCAGGAGAAAGGGCTTCCGCTGGAAGTGGCCAATCCTGAATATCTTGTCAGCACGCTGGAGAAGGTGAAAATGTCGTTGATCGCTGACGCCACGCGCAATGCGCGTGATCGCGCCAGCGAATTTGCCAAAACCGGTGAAGCCAGGGTGGGGGCGATGAAGTCGGCTAATCAGGGGGCGTTCTACATCCTGCCGGCTCAGGGGGGCAGCAATGACACCGAATACGGCGGCACCTATGACAAAAGCACGATCAGCAAGGTGGCCCGGGTCGTGGTGACCGTCGAGTACGGGCTGACTCAGTGAGGCGCCAGCCACGAGCCGCGATTGCATAGGTCCTGAAACGCCCGTCAATAGGTCGTCTGCACAGTGCATGCCGCAAGATCTGCATGAATATTGGCTTCCACGGCATGCCTTCTCAAGATGCCTATCATTGTTGCCATCGCAGCTAAGGTTAATGCGGGAGTCTCCGATCTGTTCAGCGCGCAATCTTCAGTTCATCACTCGTTTGTCAGCTGCAATTCAACACGAAGTCCAGACTCTTTATGCGCAGCATCCAGGAATTGCAGGCGGTAGGGAATGATCACTTCGTCTCTGCCTGAACGGATATCAATGCGTACCGCGAGCGAGTGACCTTTCGGAAATCGGCGAGTATGGCAGCAGGGTCCGAGGGCTTTCGTTAAGTGTCATTTTCCCGGCCGCCTTGTCTCTGGATAATCGACCCGCACCGGCGGCGGTTTTCTAGAGCTTTTCTTCCGTCGCCGCGCCTGATTTCCCGGATAAGCGCTTGGCGTAGTCCTGGTGAATCAGGTTGCCGAGCAGAACGGTGGTCAGCCCACCGCCCAGTCCGTCGGTACTGCCGCCGGCGACAATGTCGGGAACAATCTTGATGCCGCCTTTGGCCAGCGCTTCCGCCACCTGGACGACGGCATAGTTGCCGGCTTCCATCGAACTCACTTTCTGCTCGATGACCTTGGCCTCTGCGCCGCCCACCGCCAGAATCTTGGCGCCTTCGGCTTCGCCGACGGTGCGCAGTACCGTGGCATCGGCCTCCGCATTGATGGTTTTCGATTTGGCATTGCCTTCGGCGAACTTGACGGCGGCACTGGCCTCGAACTGGGCAATCGTGACTTTGCGTTCGGCATCGACGACGCGCGCCTGTGTGTCGGCCAGAGCCGTGGCTTGCTGGAGATCCTGGCGAACACTTTGCGCCTGACGCTGCGTTTCGTAGGTGACACGCTCCTGCTCGGCGATTTTGCGATCGGTCAGGGTACGCATCAGCTCATCGGGTGGCACGATGTCGCCGATCAGGGTATCGACGGCGCCGACGTTGTACTCATTAAGCGCCGCAGAGATCGAATTGCGCGCCTCTTCCTGGCGGGCAGAACGGTTCTTGAGGAAGTCGATAATGTCGCTTCCCTGCGCGGCATTGCGGAAGTAGTTGCCGATGGTCGGTTCGAGCACCTGCGTGACCAGCGCGCTCAAGTCGCCAAAACGCGCGATGACCTTGGGCGCGTCATTGCGCGGAATGTGGATGATCTGCGCGACGTCGAGATTGAACTTGAAACCGTCGGCCGAACGCACGGTAATGGTGGACAGATTGGCGTCGAGTTTGTGCGCCTCGGACTTGCCGGTCGCCCAGTTCAGCACGACGTTTGCGGTGGGCACGTTGACTACCTTGTGGGTGTTGGGGTTGATCGGATATTTGCCGGGATCGAGCGGGTCGACCCACACGCCTTTTTCGCCACGGGACACCAGGTTGCCGTGCTTGAAGCTGTCGCCGGTGACGTCCTTGCCTTCTTTGCCCACGAAGGCGATGACCACGCCGACATTGGCAATCGGTACCGTGGACATTTCGACAATTTCGACCGTGGCGAAGCGCGGGTTGAGGAAGTAGCGGCCGGCCAGCAGGACTTGTTCTTGCAGTCCCTTGTAACCGCCGTTGGCAATGAACTTGTCGGGGTCCTGGAACATGTTGTGTTCGGGAATTTCGCCGCCGGCAATTTCGCCGGTAGGGAGCGGGGCGCCTTCCTTGACGGTGACCACGCCGATCTTGTTTTCCGGAATATCAAGCACGTCGTTCAGCCGGACATCGAAGAGAATCGGGTTGATGCGATAGTTGCCCGGCGGAATGATCTTCACCTGCGGGCCACGTTCACCACCGCCGTCAAAGAACGCCTTTGCGTCCTGATACGAGTCGCAATCAATTCCCCCGGCGATCACGCGACCGATGGGCAGTGGCCGGCCATCATGGGCTTCGACCACGCCGAGTTTGCCCTGCGGGATTTCAGTCGCGTCAAAAAGCTGGACGGTGAATAACAAGGGATTGATGCGGTAAGTGCCGGGAGGAACAACCTTCATTTGCGGACCACGCTCACCGCCGCTCTGGAGAAAGGCGCGAGCGTCCTGGAAGAAGTTGCAATCGACATCACGGGCGATGACGCGCCCGCTGGGAAGAGGCTTTCCGTCGCACGCTTGGACAACGCCAATATTGCCTTGCGGAATAACGGTGAACTTGTACAGGTCAATAGTGTATTGCCACGGCCACAGCCCCATGTGCAATCCGGGCGACAGACTGTCCGCCTGGTAACCCGCTTCACCTTCGAGGGCGACGATCTGCCCGTCGGGCAACTTGCTGTTGGCACCGAAAATGACGAATTTCTTGGTGACCGTGCCGAGGCTGTCGTCGGGAACGATGATGACACCGAACAGCCAGAGAAAAGCTTTCCAGAAAAGCAGGATGACGATGGCCAGAGCGATCCCGCCGATCAGGCCCAGGTTGCCTAAGACGAATTCCATGTGTTTTTCCCTATAGAGTCAGAACGGTTGATGGCGAAGATAAGCTTGATTATATTTTAACGTCATTAATTCAGATAATGGCGATTGGGTGGCAAGGTCATTTCACCGGCAACCCTGTCAGCTTTATTCCAGCTGCTGCTTCACGTAGCCCGCATTCGGCCCGTTCGGCGCGAGTTCCAGATAGGTGGCATAAGCCTTCTTCGCCTTTTCCGTCTCGTCTGACCTGGCGAGGGCGTCGCCCATGTTGAGGTAGGCGATGGCGCGCGAGGGGTCGATCTTGATGGTGTTCTCAAACCAGCGGGCGGCTTCCTTGTATTTTTCCTGCTTGTAAAAGACGAAGCCAAGGTTGTTGGCCGCCAGCGCAAAATCGGGGCGCAGTTTGAGAGCCTCGGTGAATTGGGCTTCGGCTTCGGCGTACTGTTTTTCCTTGTAGAACTGCAGGCCGCGGTCGTTGGCCCGCTGGGCCAGTTGCCGTTGCGAGGTCGGCACGGCAGCGGGCGGCGTGATCTTCTGTTCGCCACCTTGCAGGTCTTTGACCACCACCGGTGGCGGGGCAGGCTGGGCCGCCGGCTTGTCGCCGCTAGCCGTGGCAGACGCGGCTGGGCGGGTGGCGTCCAGTTTGCTGTTGAGGGCGATGGCCTCGCTCGGCAATTGTTTCGTTTCGGCGCTGAGGAATTCGGTCTCGGTGGGCAGTTCGAAGATGAAGTCACCGCCTTCCGATCCCGGCAGACTGCCGAAAGCCGGGGTCTGGCGGGAAGTGGCAGCGACCGCCGGTGCCACGTAGGCCGCCAGTTCAGTGGCGGTGATCAGGCCGTCGCCGTTGAGGTCGCCCTTGCCGCCCAGCCCCTGTAGCAGCGCCCAGGTGAAGACCGAGTGGCCGTTGGGTCCGCCGTCGGCCACCAACTGGTCGGCGCCACCCGCGGTGAGCATCTGGCGGCCAATGCGCTTGGCGTTGTCGCGCAGGTAGTTGCTGTTGCCGGCGCCGCGGGTGAGGCCGAGGCCGCTGTAGCAGGCGTCCATGATGAAGAGCGCGTGTTTGGCGGTAACGCTTTCGGCGATGTTCTGCAACTCGGTCATGGGGATGGCGTCGGTGGCGATCTGGCTGGGGTCGGAATCGACCGGGACGATGTAACCGAGGTCGCGGCCGGAACTGAGCTGGCGCGTGGCGCCGTGGCCGGCGAAGAAGACGAAGAGGCGGTCGTTCTTCTTCATGCCGGCGTTAGCAAGTTTGTTGTGGAAGGCCGCGAGGATGCCGGTGCGGGTGGCTTCGCCGTTTTCCAGCGGCACAATGTGGTCGGCGGCAAAACCGAATTTCTGGATCAAGGTTTCGCGCACGGCTCGGGCATCGCGAACGGCGTATTGCAGCCTGGGCCAGCGCGCGTAGTCGTCAATGCCGATGACGATGGCCCACGAATCGCTGTAACCGGCGGCGGTAGCGGCGGTGGCCGCCGGCGGTGCGCCGGGCGCGCTGCCTTTGACGACGGTAAAGCCTTTGCCGTCCCAGCCGGCGAACTGGTAGCCCTCGGCCACCAGTCGGTCGAGGATGGTGGGCAGCGCTTTGACGGTGCGTTCGTGGATGTCGTGAAAGAGGATGATGCCGCGGCCTTCCTTGTCCACCGCTTTGAGCACGCGGTCGGCGATGGAAGCGGGCACCGGGTCGGCCCAGTCGAGGGAGTCGATGTTCCACATGACCGAATGGAGGTGAGCCGTTTCCAGCAGTTTCAGGCCTTCTTCGTTGCGCGCGCCGTACGGGAAACGGAAGAGCTCCGAGCGGCGCGCGTCAACGGCTTTCAGGAGTTCGTCGGTATTGAGGATTTCCGCTTTCAGGGCATCGCCGGTGCGCTTGGAGAGTTGGGCGTGAGTCAAACTGTGGTTGGCCAGGACGTAACCTTCCGCCAACAGCGTGCGGCTGACTTCGGCGCGCGGTAAGAGCTTGGGCTTGCCGTCGCTGCCGATTGTGCCGAGGTTGCTGCCGACCTGGAAGAAAATGGCGGGGGCCCCGTATTGCTTGAGGATGGCGGCGATTTCGTTGGTGTAGGTGCCGTGTGGGCCGTCGTCGAATGTGAGAACCAAGGTTTTGGCAGGCAGGCCGTGGCCGAAGACTTCGTCGCCTTCATCCTTCTTGGCCTTGGCGGACTCCGGCATTGCCGGATAAGGAACGACGTAGCCCTGATCCTTGAGGATTTGCTCCCGGGTATAGCGTTTCTTGAGGCTGGCGACATAGTCTTCCCAGCGTTCGCGCTTGAGTTCGATGGCGCGGCTTTCAAAACGGCCGAAGACCTGGCGGATTTCCTTTTCGTAGTTGCGCTCGATCTCGGTTAGAGCGTCGAGGTCTTCGCTGATGCGCTTGTGCAGTTTGATGGCAGGCAGTGCACCGTCTTTCGCTATTGCGCCTTGCAGACTGCGCAATAGCTCGCGGAAGGCGAGGCGGTCGGCGTCGTAGAGGTCGGCATTGCTCTCGACGTAATCAAGGACGGTCGCCAGCGCGTCGAAACGTTTGGGTGTGCCGGAGACGACCAGATTCTCGAAGTCGGCTTCGAGATCGATGATGCGCTGGCGGTTTTCATGGAAGATCGCCTGGCCAACCTGGTTGGCCATTCCTCTCTCATGGCTGCCAAGGGTTTTTTCGTCGGTAAAGAGAACGATGATTTTTCGGTAGGCGGCGAGGACCTCCTGCAAGCCGTTCATGATCTTGCTTACATCAGAGGCGGCAACTGGTGTTTCGGCAATAGCCGGCTGCTCGTTTTTTCTGATCGGGAAGGCAGCGTAAATGGCGATCCCGATCAGAAGCAGCAGAACAACGGTAAGAGTCTTTATTTTCATTTTTTTGAAAGCCGAAAGTTGAACCGCTGCACTATGAAATTCCTCACCCCACTGGAAGACGCGGCATTTTCACCTTATCCGAGCTGAATATCAATTCCAGATGCATTGGCATCATTCGATGTCTGGTCGCGGTTGAGCATGATTGGCCCGCAGGCTATCGCCCCAACGCCCCGGCCTGGCGCAACAAGGGAAGCAACGCATCCTGTTGATGCATCGCCAGCCCAAAAAGGATCAGGCTCGTTCCCAGCCACAGGTTCAGCCCGATGTGTTCGCCGTTGAGCAGATTTCCGAGTAGCAATGCCAGCACCGGGGTGATCAGCGTGATCAGCGACACTTTCGTGGCCTTGAGGTGCTTGATCACGTAGTAATACAGCGTGAAGCCGATGGCCGATCCGAAGATCCCGAGATAGACAATCGCCGCCCCGGAACGTGGCGGCATCGCGCTCGGCATTTGGCCGTCGGTCAGCAGCCAGAATAAAGTGAATAGCGGCATCGATACACACAAGGTGCCTACCGTCGTTGCGGCTGGATGGCTGTCATCGCCGATGCGTTTCAACCCGACCAGGCACGCCGAGTAGATGACTACGGCCGCGAGTATCGCCGCCAGCCCGGCAACCGCATGTTCGCCGCCCAGGCTATTGCCTTGCAGGAAG
>JANNNT010000564.1:0-1672 GCA_031398685.1 Rhodocyclaceae bacterium
GTGATCGAATTCAATCGCAATCCGGAGAACTACTTTGCCGAAGTCGAACAGGTCGCCTTCAACCCGGCCAACGTGGTGCCCGGCATCAGCTTCTCGCCGGACAAGATGTTGCAGGGGCGCTTGTTCTCCTACGGCGATGCGCAACGCTATCGTCTCGGCGTCAACCACGGCCATGTTCCGGTCAATGCGCCGCGCTGCCCCGTGCATAGCTACCACCGTGACGGCGCGATGCGCGTGGACGGCAATTACGGAAGTACCCTGGGCTACGAGCCAAACAGCTACGGCCAGTGGCAGGAGCAGCCGGATTTCCGCGAACCGCCGCTGGCGATCAACGGTGCTGCCGATCACTGGAACTTCCGTGAGGATGACGATGACTATTACGCGCAGACGCGTGCGTTGTTCCGCCTGATGAGTCCGGCACAGCAGCAGGTGCTGTTCGAGAATACCGCGCGATCAGTCGGTGGAGCACCCAGGGAAATCCAGTTGCGTCACATCGGCAACTGCCTGAAGGCCGACCCGGATTATGGTCAGGGTGTTGCCAAGGCGCTGGGCATTCCGCCAAGCGAAATAGCCTAAACCGACGGAGTGGGCGGTGCGCCGGGTTCGCGACAACGGCGCTCCCCGCGCCTAACCGAGGATTCCTCGCAGTGCGGCAACCAGCGCCTGGCACTGCGCATCGTTACCAATGGTGATGCGCAGATGCTGGTCGATACGCGGCAGTTTGAAGTGGCGAACGATGACCTTGCGCTGGCGTAGATCGGCCGCCAGCTGCGCCGCATCGTGTTGCGGATGGCGGACAAAGATGAAGTTGGCCGACGACGGCAGAACCTCGAAACCGAGGTTTTCAAGGTTGTGGACCAGCGTGGCGCGGCTTTTCATTACTGCCTGCCGGGTTTGCTCAAGGTGTTCCTTGTCGTCCATCGCCGCCGCTGCACCAACAATGGCCAGGCGGTCAAGCGGATAGGAGTTGAAGCTGTTCTTGACCCGTTCCAGCGCCTCGATCAGGGCGGCATGGCCGACCGCATAGCCGATGCGCAGCCCGGCCAGCGAGTGCGATTTGGAGAGCGTGCGCACGACGAGAAGATTGGGGTAGTGGTTCACCAGAGCGATGGCCGTTTCCCCGCCGAAATCGACATACGCTTCGTCGATGACAACCGCGGATTGCGGATGCGCGGCGACCAGTCGTTCGATTTCGGACAATGGCAACAGGTTGCCGGTCGGCGCGTTGGGGTTGGCGATGATGATGCCGCCATTTTTCCGTGCGTAGTCATCGACGCGGATTTCGAAGTTCTCGCCAAGCGGAATGGTGACACTTTCCACACCGTACAGTTCGCAGTACACCGGGTAAAAACTGTAGGTAATGTCCGGCAGCAGGATGGGCGCTTCGTGCTTAAGCAGCGCCATGAAGGTATGCGCCAGCACTTCGTCGGAACCGTTGCCGACAAAGATCTGCGCCGGGGCCAGCGCAAACTCGGCGAAGTGCGCAACGACGGCCTCTCTGAGGCGATCCGAGTTGGGGTCGGGGTAGAGGCGCAAGCTTGCGCCGTCAGCGCCGAGCTCGGCTTGCATCGCGGCGACGGCACGTGGTGATGGCGGGTAGGGGTTTTCGTTGGTGTTCAGCTTGACCAGATTGGACAGTTTGGGCTGTTCGCCCGGAACGTAGGGGGTCAGG
>JANNNT010000574.1:0-9506 GCA_031398685.1 Rhodocyclaceae bacterium
GTGGCCGCCTTTCAGACGCTGGGGACGCTGATGGCGGTCGGCCTGATGATGTTGCCCGCCATTGCCGCGCGCGTGTGGCACGAATCACTTGCCGGCCAGCTTATCGCCAGCAGCCTGATCGCCATGCTCGCCAGCGCCGCCGGGCTGCTGCTTTCCTACCACCTCAATCTGCCCTCCGGTCCCACCATCATTGTGTGCGCCGGCGTGCTCTACGTTCTTTCACTGGTCTTTGCACCACGCGGCTGGCTGTCGGGACGGCGACGTCCGCATCTGCAAGGCTGAAGTTCGACGGCGCCAGCCTCGTCACTTAACAAGGGCTTTTCCCATGCGATTCCTCTGCAACCTTCTGCTGACTATTACCGTGCTCGGCTTCGGCACGCAGACCCTAGCCAGCGAAAAGTTACCCGTTGTCGCGACCTTCAGCATCCTCGGCGATATGGTCGCCACGATCGGCGCCGATAGTGTTGCCGTCACGACCCTGGTGGGTGCCGATCAGGACGCACACGTCTTCGAGCCAAAACCCTCCGACGTGAAGGCTGTATCGCGAGCAAGACTCGTGGTCTCGAATGGCCTTGGGTTCGAGGGCTGGGTCGCGCGTCTCGTGAAATCCGCCAACTACAAGGGCGAAATGGCCGTCCTCACCAAAGGCATCAAGACGCGAAAAATGGAAGCCGGGGAGCATGAAGGTCACAACGGCAACGGCAAGGAAGCCATCGATCCGCACGCCTGGCAGAATCCGGCCAATGCCGTGATCTACGCCACAACCATTGTCGCCGCACTGAGCAAAGCCGACCCCGAGGGAGCGACCCACTATCAGCAAAATGGCGAGCGCTACATGCAGGCGATCACCGAGCTGGACATCTGGGCCAAAGCGCAGTTCGACCAGATCCCGGCGGCCAAACGCAAGGTCATCACTTCACATGACGCTTTTGGCTATTTTGGCGCGCACTATGGCATTCAGTTCCTCGCTCCGCAGGGCGTCTCTACGGAAGGCGATGCCAGCGCCAAAGATGTTGGCAATCTCATTCGCCAGATCAAGCGCGAGCGCATCAAGGCCGTGTTCATCGAGAACATGAGCAATCCCAAGTTGCTTGAGCAACTCACCCGGGAAGCCGACGTCACCCCTGCTGGCGAACTCTACGCCGACGCCCTTTCCGCTCCCGGCGGCCCGGCCCCGAGTTATCTGAATATGATGCGGCACAATGTTGAGCAACTCCTTGCGGCGCTGAAGCGAAACTGAGGCGGAGCTCAGGCTGGCGCGGAGCTGCGGATCAGGTGATCGAAAGCGCCAAGCGAGGCCTTGGCCCCTTCGCCCATGGCGATGATGATCTGCTTGAAGGGAACGGTCGTGCAATCACCCGCTGCAAAGACGCCGGGCAGCGAGGTTTGCCCGCGGGCATCGACCTCGATTTCGCCGCGTGGCGATAAAGCCATCGTCCCCTTGAGCCAGTCGGTATTGGGTAGCAGGCCGATCTGCACGAAAATGCCTTCAAGCGGAATGGTGCGCACTTCATTGCTCGACCGGTCCTTATAGACGAGGCCGTTCACCTTTTCGCCATCGCCCGTCGCTTCGGTGGTCAGCGCGTGGGTGATGACGGTCACGTTGGGCAGGCTGTGGAGCTTTTTCTGCAACACGGCGTCGGCGCGTAAAACGCTGTCGAATTCAAGCAGCGTAACGTGGGCGACCACACCGGCAAGGTCAATCGCCGCTTCGACGCCCGAGTTGCCGCCGCCGATCACCGCCACGCGCTTGCCCTTGAACAGCGGGCCGTCGCAGTGCGGGCAGTAGGCCACGCCACGGCCGCGGTATTCCCTCTCGCCCGGCACGTTCATTTCGCGCCAGCGCGCACCGGTGGAAATGATCACCGACTTGCTTTTCAGCACCGCACCGCTGGCCAGCCGGATTTCCGTGAAGCCATTTTCGCCCGGCACCAGTGCTTCGGCGCGTTGCAGATTCATGATGTCGACTTCGTAATCGCGCACATGCTGTTCCAGCCCGGCAGAGAGCTTCGGGCCATCGGTGGATTTGATCGAAATAAAGTTCTCGATGGCCAGCGTATCGAGCACCTGCCCGCCGAAACGTTCGGCGACAACGCCGGTGCGCACGCCCTTGCGTGCCGCGTAGATGGCGGCGGCCGCACCCGCCGGGCCGCCGCCGACGACGAGCACGTCGAAGGCCTCCTTGGCGGCCAGTTTCTCGGCTTCGCGGGCAGTGGCACCGGTGTCGACTTTGGCAATGATCTCTCCGAGCGTCATGCGACCTTGTCCGAAGGGTTCGCCGTTCAGATAAACGGTCGGCACGGCCATGATCTTGCGTTCGTTGACTTCGCCCTGAAACAGCGCGCCGTCGATCATCGTGTGGCTGATGCCGGGATTGAGCACGGACATCAGGTTAAGCGCCTGCACCACGTCCGGGCAGTTGTGGCAGGACAGTGAAATGAAGGTTTCGAAATGGAAGGTGCCAGGAACGGCACGAATCTGCTCGATCAGCTCAGCCTCCACCTTGGGCGGATGGCCGCCGGTCTGCAACAAGGCCAGCACCAGCGACGTGAATTCATGACCCATCGGAATGCCGGCAAAGCCGATACGCGCCGCTTCGCCGGGGCGGGTCACGGCAAACGAGGGTTTGCGCGCATCAATGCCGTCGTTGCGCACGCTGACCTTGTCGGAAAGCGTAGCGATGTCGTCAAGCAAGGCGCCCACGTCCTGCGCCTTGTCGCTGGCATCGAGCGAAGCGACAAGTTCGATAGGGTTCTGAAGTCGCTCAAGATAGGCCTTGAGCTGGGTCTTGATGGTGGCGTCGAGCATTTTTGTTCTCCCTCTTTGAAAATACGATTAACCACGAAGAACACGAAGAAAAACAAATGAAAAGGAGTTGCTTCGTGGTCTTCGTGCCCTTCGTGGTTTAACTCCGGCTCTTAAATCTTGCCAACCAGATCAAGTGACGGGGACAGCGTGGCTTCACCCGGCGTCCACTTGGCCGGGCAGACTTCACCCGGATGGGTGGCGACGTACTGAGCAGCCTGAATCTTGCGTTTGAGTTCCTTGGCGTCGCGGCCGATGCCCAGGTCGTGAATTTCGCAGACCTTGATCACGCCTTCCGGATTGATGACGAAGGTGCCGCGCAGCGCCAGGCCCTCTTCTTCGATCATCACGCCGAAGTTGCGCGTAATGGCACCGGTCGGGTCGCCGATCATCGGGTACTGGATCTTCTTGATCGTGTCCGACGCGTCATGCCAGGCCTTGTGCGTGAAATGGGTGTCGGTCGATACCGAATAGACCTCGACGCCCATCTTTTGGAAGTCGGCGTATTCGTCAGCCACATCGCCCAGCTCGGTCGGGCAGACAAAAGTGAAGTCGGCCGGGTAAAAGAAGACAACCGACCACTTGCCGCGCAGGTCGGTGTCGGACACCGGGACGAACTTGCCATTGTGGTAAGCGGTGGCCTTGAAGGGAACGATTTCGGTGTTGATCAGTGATTTCATGGTGATGACTCCTTGTGTTACGGGTTAAAAAGTGAGGCGACGAGTGAATGGTAAGGATACGAAGACGATTTATCAAATTGATTGTTTAAATGTTTGTAATAGCCAAAAGCTATTACTCCGCAGCCGTGAACTGCGGCTCATGTCTTCGCCGGACGGGCGCACATCCTCGCCCTCAGGTACAATAGCTGCCTTTCAAATCAATGACTTTCCCGAGGTTTCTTAGTGCTCGTCGTTTCCAACATCACCATGCAGTTCGGGGCCAAGCCCCTTTTTGAAAACGTTTCAGTCAAGTTCGGCGAGGGTTATCGCTACGGACTGATCGGTGCCAACGGCTCCGGCAAGTCGACCTTCATGAAGATTCTCGACGGCGAACTGGAAGCCAGCGCGGGCAACGTTTCGAAAGACTCCCACGAGCGCATGGCCTACTTGCGCCAGGATCAGTTTGCCTTTGAAGATCAGCGCGTGATCGACGTGGTCATGATGGGCCACGAACAAATGTGGGCCTGCATGCAGGAGAAGGACGCGATCTACGCCAATCCTGATGCAAGCGAAGCGGAATACCTGCACGCCGCCGAACTGGAAAGCCACTTTGCCGAGTACGGCGGCTATACCGCTGAATCGCGTGCCGGCGAATTGCTACTGGGCGTCGGCATTCCGTCCGAACAGCACTTCGGCCCGATGAGCGAAGTGGCACCGGGCTGGAAGCTGCGCGTGCTGCTGATTCAGGCGCTGTTTGCCAATCCCGACATCCTGCTGCTCGACGAACCAACCAACAACCTCGACATCGCGACCATCCGCTGGCTGGAAAACGTGCTCAACGAGCGCAACAGCACGATGATCATCATTTCCCACGATCGCCACTTCCTGAACCAGGTGTGCACCCACATGGCCGATCTGGATTACGGCAGGATCACGGTTTATCCGGGCACCTACGACGACTTCATGGAAGCTTCGTCGCAAGCCCGTCAGCGCCAGCAGAACGCCAACGCCAAAGCCAAGGAACGTATCGCCGACCTGCAGGATTTCGTGCGCCGTTTCTCGGCCAACAAGTCCAAGGCCAAGCAGGCCACCTCGCGGGTAAAACTGATCGACAAGCTGCGCCCGGAGGACGTAAAACCGTCGTCACGCCAGTACCCGTGGATTCGTTTTGAATACGACGAGAAGGAAAAATTGCACCGTCAGGCGGTTGAAGTCGAGAACCTGAGTTTTGCCTACGCCGGCAGCGAGCGCAAGATTTTCAAAGACTTCGACTTCACGCTAAATGCGGGCGATCGCGTCGCGGTGATCGGCGAAAACGGGGTCGGCAAGTCGACCTTCCTCAAGCTGCTGATGGGCGAATTGCAGCCGCAGTTCGGCAGCATTAAATGGACGGAGAAGGCGCGGCGCGGCTACTACGCGCAGGACCACGCCGACGATTTCAAGAGCGACACCAACCTCACCGACTGGGTGGCCGAGTATGCACGCGCCAATTCCGCCGAAGGCGAGGATCTGGAAACCCTGATTCGCGGCACGCTGGGGCGACTGCTGTTTTCGGGCGATGAAGTGCGCAAGGCCGTGAAAGTCATCTCCGGCGGCGAACAGGGGCGGATGATCTTCGGCAAGCTGATGCTGATGAAGAACAATGTGCTGATCCTGGACGAGCCGACCAACCACCTTGACATGGAGTCGATCGAGTCGCTCAACACTGCGCTGGAAAAATTCAAGGGAACGCTGGTTTTCGTTTCGCACGACCGCGAGTTTGTGTCCTCGCTGGCGACGCGCATTCTCGAAATCCGCATGGATGGCACGGTGGTCAATTACCTTGGCAACTACGAAGAGTATCTGTCCAGCCAGGGCATCGAATAAGGCGCTTCAACCATGCTCAGCCGATTCGCCATCCTCATCCTCCGGCTGATCGGCTGGCGCACCGTTTTCACGCCACCGCCGGGGCCAAAATCGGTGGTGCTGGTTTATCCACATACCTCCAACTGGGATTTTCCGCTCGGTGTGCTGTTCAACGCCAGGCATCCGATTTTTATCCACTGGGCCGGCAAGGACACCCTTTTTCGCTGGCCGCTCAGGAGTTTTTTTCTTTGGCTCGGTGGGGTGCCGATCAACCGGCGTGAGCCCACCGGAATGATCAGCCAGTTGGTCAAAGCGTTTGCCCAGCGCGAGAGCTTCCATCTTGGCATTACGCCGGAAGGCACCCGCGCAAAAACCAATCACTGGAAATCCGGCTTCTACCGCCTGGCGCTGGAGGCCGAGGTGCCGGTCGGGCTGGGGTTTTTTGATTACCGCACCAAGAGCGTCGGCGTTGAACACTGGGTCACGCTGAGCGGCAATGAAGAAACGGATCTCGCGATGTTCCGCGACTACTACGCCGACAAGACGGGATGCTACCCGGAAAATGCCGGAGACATCTGTTTCAAGGATCGGCGATCACCCATCGCCGATCGCCGATCGGCCGTGCCGGCCCGAAGGGCAGATTAGCGCCGCGTCACGCGGCCAAAGGGCGGTGCCTCCAAACCCTTTAGAATGTGCACCATGAACTCCCGCAAGGTGCGCGCACCGAAGTCGTTCTGGCTGGCTGTCATTTTCTCCCTGCTTCTGCACTCAGCCATTCTATTTGTTGATTTTTCCTCGCCAGGAGAACCCTCCCGGTCAGCAGAAAATCCGGATGATTAGACCACTACGGCGCGCCCCCGTCTCGTCGCCACCCTGGCCCGTCCGGCCTCACCTGCGTCAGTTCAGCCGAGCCCGGTCAGTCCCGCCACGCCAGCGATCGCCACAAAGGAGCCGGCCAGATCACCGAAGAAACCGGCCGCGCCGAAGAAGCTGACGGCGCCCCCCGCCGTACAGGCCAAGCGTCCGGGCTCCGAGGCCGAGCGGGCGAATAGCACTACCGGCTCCAACGAACCCTCGACGCCAAGCAGGCCGCTTACCGGCCAGGAGCTGTCGAGAAGAGCGCTGGCCATGGCCCGGCAGATGGGACGTTCGGCTCAGGATGACGGCG
This sequence comes from Rhodocyclaceae bacterium, assembly GCA_031398685.1. GTDB lineage: Bacteria > Pseudomonadota > Gammaproteobacteria > Burkholderiales > Rhodocyclaceae > Propionivibrio. The sequence continues at coordinate 6,478 of JANNNT010000574.1, forward strand.
TGGACGCGGAGTCAAAACCGCCGCAAGGCAATGGCAAAGTCGTCGAGCCGTTCAGCCTGGAAATGTATTTTGATGCTTTTCTGCGCAAGCTCAACCGGAGTGCCGCCTTCGTCAAGAATGAGCGACGAGCGCGCGGTTCACGCAAAGCGCTGGTCGAGATATCCCTGAACGCGGACGGTTCCCTGAAAAACTACCGAGTGCTTCGTTCGGGCGATCAGGACGCGGAGATTGCCTATATCAAAAGTGTCCTTGACCGTGCATCGCCGTTTTCGGCGTTTCCGCCGGATATCCGCAAGGCCCAGGACTGGTTGTCCATCACCATGTGCATCTACCCGGCAAATGAAGGCGGTGGCGGTTTCTCGCGCAGCTTTGGCGATCAGGATTGCAAGGACTGAGCGCTTTCGGCAAAGCCATAGCCGGACCATTGAAGATCCTTAACGAGGCGCTTTCCATGGCATGGGTGGCTACCGCTACCGGGCTTCGACAAAGGCCAAACGGTTTCCTGTGACTATTTTGCTGGCGCGGATGTCTTGGCGGCGGCTTTAGCGGCTTCTTCGGCTTTTTTTGATGCCCGCTCAGCGTCTTCTTTGGTCCGTTTTTGTTGTTTCGCCAGGCGCTTGGCCTGTTCTTCCGCTGTCTTTTTGCGACCCTCGGCCGCCTTCTGGGCTTTGGCGGCGATCTTTTTCTCGCGCTCGGTCGCCTTGGCAGCTTCATCGGCACGAAAGATTTCGGCCTGTTCCTTTTGATCGGCATCGCGGACTGGAAGGTCGGCGGCACGCTTCGCTTCCTTGGCTTCAACGTCGGCGCGTTTGGCCTCACGCTCGAATTCACGCGCCGGGGCGTCCAGGTTACGTGATTCAATCACCGCATCGGTGTGGCGTTTACGGGCACCTACCAGACAGTCGTTAACCAGGAACTTCTTGTAGCAGGCAGCCTGTTCGTCGGCATAGCGTTTGTCGGCCTCATCGACCATCTGCGACGCGCGCGCGCGCTGGGCTGCGGCCTGCTCAAGGGTCTGCGGTACGTCGGGAGCCGGCGCCTGCGCCCAGAGTGCCGGACTGGCTAGCAGCGACACGGCGGACAAACTGTGGATAAGCAAACTGCGAATGTACATCATGGGTTTCCTCCGAGGCCGTAAACTAGACCGTTTTACGCCCTGACGCCAGTGTCGGCATCACTAGAGCAGGAAATCCGATGCCTGGAGGCAGCTGTATTTTGGTAAAATGGCCCTCTGGTTTCAACCTCTGCATTTAACACCAACACTCTCAGGGAGTTCTTCGTGAAAATCGTCTGCCTCGACCTTGAGGGCGTGCTTGTCCCCGAAATCTGGATCACGTTCGCCGAACGCACCGGCATTCCGGAGTTACGTCGGACCACGCGCGACGAGCCGAACTACGACACGCTGATGAAATTCCGCCTCGGTATTCTGTCGAAACACGGGCTCGGCTTGCCGGACATCCAGAAAGTGATCTGCGAGATGGGGCCGATGCCCGGTGCCCGCGCCTTTCTCGACAAGCTGCGTGAGGACTACGAAGTCATCATTCTCTCGGATACCTTCTACGAATTCGCCCACCCGCTGATGCGCCAACTGGCCTGGCCGACGCTGTTCTGTCACAGCCTCGAAACCGACATCAATGGCGTGGTAGTCAATTATCACCTGCGCATGCCCGAGCAGAAACGCGAAGCCGTCAAGCGCTTCAGGGAGATGAACTTCACGGTGGTAGCCGCGGGCGATTCGTACAACGACACGGCCATGCTCGGTGAAGCCGACGCCGGCATTCTCTTTCACCCGCCAGAGAACGTAATCCGCGAATTTCCGCAATACCCGGTGACGTTCAATTACGACGAACTGCGCTCGGCAATCGACAACGCCTTCGCCCGCGTGGCGGAGTAGCCGGAAACCATGCCTTCTCATCGCTTCTACACACTTTCAGCCTCCTGCCCGGATCGCGTCGGCATCGTCGCCCGCGTTTCGACTTTCATCGCCGAACATCAGGGCTGGATTCTCGAGTCGCGCTATCACTCCGAGGACGTCAACGGCGGCAGCCGCTACTTCATGCGTCTTGAAGTAAAGGCCGATTCGCTGCCGTTCCATTTGGCCGAGTTCCGCGAACGCTTTCGCCCGATTGCCGAAGAAATGCAGATGGACTGGAAGATCAGCGATTCGGCGGTCAAGAAACGTGTGGTCATTTTCGTCAGCAGGCAGGAGCACTGTCTTTACGACCTGCTGGCGCGCTGGCAGTCGAAGGAACTCAACATCGAGATTCCCTGCATCATCTCGAATCACGACAGCTTCAAGGGGTTCGTCGAGTGGCACGGCATCCCCTTCCATCACGTGCCGGTGAATCCTAACAACAAGGACGCGGCCTACGCCGAAATGCGCCGGCTGTACGAGGAAGTCAAAGGCGACACGATGGTGCTGGCGCGCTACATGCAGATTATCCCGCCGGCGATGTGTGACGCTTTTCCCGGCCAGATCATCAACATCCACCACTCCTTCCTGCCCAGCTTCGTCGGTGCCAAGCCCTACCACCAGGCCTACCAGCGCGGCGTCAAGCTGATCGGTGCCACCTGCCACTACGTAACCAGCGACCTCGACCAGGGCCCGATCATCGAACAGGACGTAATCCGCATCGACCACTCGGATTCGGTCGACGACATGGTGCGCTACGGCAAGGACATCGAAAAAGCCGTATTGGCGCGCGGTCTGCGTTATCACCTGGAAGACCGGGTGCTGGCGCATGGCAACAAGACGGTGGTTTTTAGATAACAACGAATATTGACCACGGCGTGCACAGCGAACACGGCGAAAGACAGGATAAAAATCTCTTGCTTTTCGCCGTGCCCGCTGTGTTCGCCGTGGTTAAAAGCTTTTTAAGGCGTCACCCATGATTACCCTCAAAAGCGTCACCCTGCGCCGTAGCGCCAAGGTGCTGCTTGATAACGCTTCCATCACCCTGAACCCCGGCGAAAAAGTCGGTCTGGTCGGGCGCAACGGCGCCGGCAAGTCGACCCTGTTTGCCCTGTTC
>JANNNT010000598.1:0-2272 GCA_031398685.1 Rhodocyclaceae bacterium
ATGGTCACTCCGCGCGGCTATTCCAACAAATACGAGGTCGATTCCGGCTCGGCCACTACGCGTGAGGGCGAACAGGCCGGTCGCTCGCTATCCACCGGTCTGGACGGCTGGATCGAAACGATTCAGGCCAGCGGCAAAAGCACGGCGGAGTTGGCTAGTGAATATCGTTTGCCGGAAGACTACATTCAGGCGGTGCTGGCCGGGGCCGGCTGATCGAAGGCTCCGAGTCACCGCCGAGTGGAATCGAAAGGGTTGGTTGCTGCGAAATTTGGTTCTGCACTTCCTCAGCGGCTACAGGTTCTTGTAGGAGCGCAGTTTCACTGCGCGATGGGCAGTTGTACTCCACCGCTGCAATCGCCCAGTGAAACTGGGCTCCTACACGATGGCCACCGCCTGTTGAACCAAGGCACGCGGGCGCTACGTGCTAAAATCGGCCCCCTCTTTGATGCCGATGTACGACGAGCGGCTGCCCAAATTGTGGAGAAAACTTCGATGTACCAGTCTGCCCTGATCCAGGATCTGCATGCCCGTGGCTTGATCGCCCAGGCCACCGATGCACGCGCACTCGATGAACTTCTGGCCAAAGGGTCGGTAACGCTCTATTGCGGCTTTGACCCGACGGCGGACAGCCTGCATCTCGGGCATCTGGTGCCGGTGCTGGTGCTCAAGCGTTTCCAGCTGGCTGGCCACAAGCCGATAGCGCTGGTCGGGGGGGCCACCGGCATGATTGGCGACCCCAGTTTCAAAGCGGCTGAGCGAAAGCTCAACACGCCCGACGTCGTCGCCAGCTGGGTCGACAAGATCCGCGGCCAGGTATCGCCCTTCCTGGATTTTGATGGCCCCAACGCCGCCATCATGGCCAACAACTACGACTGGTTCGGCCGCATGGGGGCGCTCGACTTCCTGCGTGATATCGGCAAGCACTTCTCGGTCAATGCCATGATCAAGAAAGAATCGGTACAGCAGCGCATCAATCGTGATGAGCAGGGCATCTCCTACACCGAGTTTTCCTACAGCCTGCTGCAGGGTTACGACTTTGCGGAACTCAACCGCCGTTACGGCTGCCAGTTGCAGATCGGCGGATCGGACCAGTGGGGCAACATCACCGCCGGTGCCGATCTGACCCGCCGCCTCAACCAGCAGCATGTGTTCGGCTTGACCCTGCCGCTGGTCGCCAAAGCGGACGGTACCAAGTTTGGCAAGACCGAATCCGGCGCGATCTGGCTGGATGCGAAGAAGACATCGCCTTATGCCTTCTACCAGTTCTGGCTCAACACGGCGGACGCCGACGTTTACAGCTTCCTGCGTTTCTTCACCTTCCTTTCGGTCGACGAAATCGATGCCATTGAGGCAGCCGACCAAGCCAGCGGCCAGAAACCCGCGGCGCAGCGCCTTCTTGCCGAGCAGGCCACCGAGCTGGTGCACGGCAAGCCCGCACTCGAGGCGGCGCGGCGCATTTCGCAGAGCCTGTTCTCGGGCAGCCTGGACACCCTGAGCGAATCGGATTTCGAGCAACTGGCGCAGGATGGCGTCCCTGGCGTGATACTGGAAAAATCGGCTTCAAGCCTGATCGATGCCCTGGTCGCCGCCAATCTGGCGAAGTCGAAGAGCGAAGCGCGCAGTTTCCTGCAAAGCGGCAGCGTGAGCATCAATGGCCGCAAGGTCGACGCGCTTGATCATCAGTTTGCCGATGCCGAGCGCCTGTTTGGTCGCTTCAGTCTTCTGCGCCGGGGCAAGAAGAACTACGCGATGATCAACTGGAGTTGAATCGTCGCAACAAGGCAGGCTGCAAGCCAATCAATACGCAATTGTTGGTGACGCATGCCGCAATATCTATATGAATATTGGCATGCAGGTTACTTTTGTTAGAGGTACCCAGTTCATTGACTGGCGTGCCTGAGACGATGAAACGGCGCAATGGCTCGATTAGACCTTGTCGAATGAGTCAAACAACTAGCTCCCACGGGGCAGCCAAGTTAATCGGCATCTGATACTCCGCTTTCAATTCGTTGTGCTATCGCTTTATTTATTAAACCCTCAACCGTTTTCATCATGTTAACCAAACGCACCCTCTGCATAAATTTGACAGTACCAATTCGCAAGAACAATTTCCCAAAAGCTATTCGCCAAAAGCTTTGAGTTAATGCGAGCCTGGCCCCTTTAGCCCATGTCGTTCCACACAACTCATTTGACATCATAGATTTTCCGCATATGGTCCATTCCCTCGACGAAATCGCGCAAGCGCTGAATGCCCAGCCAAAGGGTTTTGACG
>JANNNT010000605.1:0-16574 GCA_031398685.1 Rhodocyclaceae bacterium
AACAACCCGGTGATCCGGTTCGTGCCGTGCAGGCCATCGTCAATGCGGTCGAGTCCCCAAACCCGCCACGCCATCTTCTTCTCGGCAACGCGGCTTACGATATCGCAACGGCAAAGCTTGAAGAATTGCGCAATGAGTACTCGGCGTGGGAAGCGGTTGCCCGTGGAGCCGATTTCCCGAAGTAAAGGAAAGCGAACAACCAGGCCCCATCTTCATGCTGTAATGCGCCCTGCCGTTGCTACTCCGGACTCGATCTCTCGGTCGATTCAATCCAGCCACCTTCAGGAAAGTGTCACAGAACACGTGTCAGGCACGTTTCACAAAAGCCTCGAACGCTTCCAGCGGTAACGGACGGCTAAACAGGTAGCCTTGGTAAGCGTGACACCCCTGATGAGCGAGGAAGTTCTTCTGTTCTTCGGTTTCCACGCCTTCAGCGATTACCGCCAGCCCCAAACTTTCCGCGAGAACGACGACCATTTTTGCAATCGAAGCATCGTTGGCGTCGGTCAGGATGTCTCTGACGAAACCCTGGTCGATTTTCAGTTGATCCAGAGGCAGCCGTTTCAGGTAGGAAAGCGATGAATAGCCTGTGCCAAAATCGTCCAGCGAGAAACTCACCCCCTTTGCCTTCAGTGCGCCCATCTTGGCGATGGTGTCTTCAACATCATTTACCAGCAGACTTTCAGTCAGTTCCAGTTTGAGTCGTCGCGGATTGGCTCCGGTATGGTCGAGTATCCTCAACACCTGGTTAACGAAATCGCAATGGTGCAACTGACGAGCGCTGACATTTACAGCCATCGTTAAGTGAGCCATTTCCGGCCGCGATGCCCATGTGGCCAGCTGGGCGCAGGCCGTTTCGAGCACCCAGCGACCGATGGGCAAGATCAAACCGGTGTCCTCGGCCAGGGGAATAAATTCCGCCGGCGATACTATTCCGCGCTGAGGATGTTGCCAGCGGATCAGTGCTTCAACCCCGGTTTGACCTCCCTCGCGATCCACCTGAACTTGGTAGTAGAGAACGAACTCTTCTTTCTGTACCGCCTCGCGTATTCCGGATTCCATCAGGGCACGCGCCGTGACTATGGCTTGCATTTCCGGATCGAAGAAGCGCAGGGTATTTCGGCCGGCTCCCTTGGCCTGATACAGGGCGAGATCGGCTTGTTTCAGCAGGTCTTCCATTGCGCTCTCTCGATTCCCCAAATCATCAAACAAGGCGATGCCAATGCTGGTCGTGCTGTGTCGCTCGTAAATACCGAGTTGATAGGACTGGCTGAGTGCGGCCATGATTTTTTCGCCGACCACCTGTGCCTGCGCGGCGGCCTCGGTGATGTTTCCACTCAGGTTTTCAAGGATGACCACGAACTCGTCGCCACCCAGGCGGGACAAGCTGTCACCTTCACGAATACATGCAGCAAGCCGCTTGGCGACCTGTTGCAGTAATAGATCGCCCGTATCGTGGCCAAGCGTGTCATTGAGCGTCTTGAACTGATCCAGATCCAGAAAGAGTAGTGCGCCGTAGCGGCCATGACGGGCGCTGCCAGACAATGCCTGTCGCAAACGATCCATCAGCAAACGGCGATTGGGTAACAGGGTCAACGGGTCGTAGAAAGCGAGTTTCTCTATTTCCTCGGCCGCTGCTTTTTTGTGGGTGATGTCTTCGTAAACCCAGATACTACCGGCTTGCGGCAGGCTGGAATCAAGTGCACAACCACTCATCCGCGCCCAAAATGAGCTGCCGTCACAATGTTTCAGGCGTAACTCTTCTTCATAGCGGCCATCGCCGGTCGTGATCGCCCTATCGGCGCGATTTTCAATTGCGGAAAACTGATCTTCCGACTGATAGATGACGCCTATCTGCGATCCTTGCATTTCACCCGGGGCGTAGCCGAAAATTTGTTCGGCGTGACGATTGGCGAGTTGAATCTTCCGGTCACGCACAAAGATCACTCCGACTTGAACATTACTCAGGATCGCCTGTTGTTCGGAAAATGAAGTTCGGAGGCTGCTACGCATTTGTTCCAGCTGGTGGCTCAAATGTCCAATTTCGTCGTGGCGCTCCCACGCTATGGGGTGCTCCAGGTCTCCTCTGGCGAGTTGGTTGGAAAAAGCGGTCAGATGTGAAAGTGGTTTAAGCACCCTGATGCGTATGGCGTTCAGGATCAGCACCAGAGCGAGAGCGAACTGTCCAAGGAGTACCAGTGAATAGGCCAGTCGATCGTGTTGGAAATCACGTTGTTTCAGGCCGTCGTCTATTTCCAGTTCGAGATGGCCCACCAACTCGCCGAAAAGTTCCAGTTTGTGTCCGGCGACTCGTGATTGCCCAAGTCGTCGCTCTGGCCGCTCCATGCTGAGAAAGGGGTTATGACCGGTATTGGTGGTCGTGATTGTGATGCGGACCACCTGGGGGTCGAGTAGCGATGCTTCGACGATTGCGGTGGCAGCGTTGGTATCGAAATTCCAAACCTGATTGGGCAAGCTGTTGGCGAGCAGTAAAATTTTGTCGTTGAGATAAGCGTCCAGCTCCTTGTCCATCCGTTTCTGATTCAGACCCGTTAGCACCAGTCCTCCGGTAAGTGCCGGCAACAGCAAACCGGCACACATTGCGATCAAGATGCCCGTGCTAAGACTGTTGAATTTCCAGCCTGCGAAAAAGGAAGATACGCGTGTCAGAATTGACCGGAAATGGGGCATGCTTCTCTCTGATTTTGTCGTGCCAATGCGATAAACCGGTACAAGGATTATTCTGAATAATACGGCTAAAACGATTCCAGCAATATCGTCAGGGGATAAGTATGTACTCGATTCTGTATGCCGTCGGTAAGTTTGGATACTTCCCCGTCGATTCGGGCCGCGCGACAAAAAATTGGCGCATGAGACAACAAGCAAGTGCTACGGGATGAGAAGTTTTTGAATGGCCGGACTCTGGTAATTCTCCCGCGTCACCATCGTTGTGTCGGTAAAGAGGGTACGGTCCTTAATCGGTGAATTGTTTATGGCGGCCACCGCCGCTTTGATACCGAGATAGCCCATTTGTCTTGGATTCTGAATGACCAGCCCATCGATCTCCTGTTTCTCAAGTCCTTCCAGGAGAAAACGAGTTGAATCGAAACCGACGAATTTTATTTTGCCCGCCAAACCAGCGCTGCGCAGAGCCCGCAGCATTCCGTCGCTGGCTGATTCATTGACGGCAAAAATGCCGTCAATTTGATGCGTTTCTTTGAGGAGTCCAGTCGCGCTACGCAGGGCTTTTCCTCTCGATCCGCCGCCGTATGTGTCAGCGATGATCGTCATCATGGGCGAATTCTTTTTGAGGTAGGCGATGAATCCGTTGGCGCGATCATCAGTTGATGCACTCCCGGCGACGATACGAAAAACAACGACATTTCCCCGCGCATTCAACAATGCGGACAGATGCTGCGCTGCCAATTGGCCGGCGGCATAATTGTCAGTAGCAATGAAATTCAGGTGGTGCTTTCCGTTTACTGCCGAATCAACCACAACGACTTTGATTCCCGATGCGACCGCTTTCCGGATAGGATCGACCAGGCGTACCCGGTCCGTCGGAGCAATGATAATTGCGTCAATCCCTGGCCGCGTGTACTCCTGCAATATCATGATTTGCGAATCGGTGTCGTCGTTGTAGGACGGACCTCTCCACGTTAGCGAGATATTTCCTGCCTCATGAATACCCTTTTCAACCCCTTGGCGCATGAACGTCCAGAATTCCTGATCACTGGATTTCGGAATGAAAACAATATGCAGATTCTCGTCTTTCGAATGTACGGGATGAACCCAAAAAACCAAGCATGCGAGCACCAACAGCAAACTCTTTTTCATCATTCTCACCTTTGGCGTTTTATAAAAGGACTTCGATTCTGTCGGATCGCACGGGCAACGAACTACGAGGGTGCTGGCGCTACACGGAAAGGCCGGACAGCCATTGTAATGCGATTGCCGGCATGGGTTGTTGGCGGAGAATCCGTTCTCCCAAAAGATGATAAATTGCGTTCTAAACCCTATCCGCACAATGTGATTGATGAGAGGCAAGCCATGACGACGCGAAACATCGACGACAAAAACCAGGCGGTGAAGCAGGCGGACGATGAGTGTCGCAAAGCCGACGCATTTCATGATATTCAGACCCTTGTGTTCCGCACGCTCATAGGCATTATGCCTGACCGGATATACGCCAAGGACACACAGAGCCGATTCATCCTGGCCAATAAGGCCGTGGCCAGCCTCATGGGCAAGAGCACCTCAGAGGAAATGATCGGGAAAACCGATTTCGACTTCTACTCCGAGGAACTGGCGTCCCAGTTTTTTGCGGTTGAACAGGCGCTGATCCACTCCGGCCAACCCTTGATTGCATGCGAGCAACTCGTGCCGAATTTGATTACGGGTGAACCGGGATGGTTGCAAACAACCAAGGTGCACCTGCGTGATCCTGAAGGCAATGTGATTGGCCTTGTAGGCATCGCACGCGACATCACCGAACGCAAACGAATTGAAGCGGAACTGCTGAGCCGCAACAAGGAACTCACCGAACTCAATACGAAGCTCTACCAAGCGCAGGAACAGCTCATGCAATCGGAAAAAATGGCATCCATCGGCCAACTGGCGGCAGGTGTCGCGCATGAAATCAATAATCCGATCGGCTACATCTTCTCCAACTTCAATACGCTTGAAACCTACATGAGTCGGATTTTCGGCATCCTTTCGGCGTACTTGCATGCACAGCAATACATTGTTTCACCTGAGGTTGTTACGCACCTGGAAAAAATGCGCCACGACGCGGATTTGGACTATCTGATCGATGACAGTCGAAACCTGATGATCGAAACCAAGGAAGGCATCAAGCGGGTAAGCAAAATCGTTCAGGACCTCAAAGACTTTTCCCATGTTGGCGGAAAAGTTGAATGGGAATGGTCGAATTTGCACCAGGGAATTGACTCGACCCTCAACATTCTTGCCAGTGAAATCAAGTACAAGGCAGATGTCGTGAAGGAGTACGGCGATATCCCGGAAATCGAATGCCTGTCGTCACAGGTCAATCAGGTGATCATGAACCTGTTGATTAATGCCGCTCATGCAATGGGGCCCGAGCGCGGCACGATCACCGTGCGTACAGGCGTCGATGACCAGCAGGTCTGGGTTGAGGTGAGCGATACCGGTAGTGGCATTCCCAAGGAAATCCTGCCACGGATTTTCGATCCGTTCTACACCACGAAACCTGTAGGCAAGGGAACGGGGCTGGGCTTGTCGCTATCCTACGGCATCATTCAACGCCATCATGGGAGCATCGACGTCTCAAGTGAGCCTGGAAAAGGGAGTTCCTTCAGGGTGAACTTGCCAATCAAACACATTGAATAACAAACCCCGAAAGCGTCAGAAGGGGAGTGGGTCGTCAGCGTTCATTCGACTTGAGGCGAGCGCGTTCATCAGCGCACAACAAAACGTGAAATCCACCACAGAGTCTGGATGGCGCGAAACAACGTGATGAACAAGTAATAAGCCGGCCCTGAAAGCCATATTAATTCTGGCTATCAGGGCCGGCGGGGTCAAGATCACCGACCTGCTTGCTGCGCAGGCCGGTTTGGGATCAGACGGCGAGCAGTCGCTTGATTTCGGAGAGACCAGCCGACAGCATGGCCAGATCCTGCGGAGCGTTGCGCTTCAGTTCTTCGACTACGCCGCGTGCCTCGGTGGCTGCGGTCTGCAGTTCTGCTGCGTTGCGTTGCACCAGTTTCTGCCTCAGGCCGCGCAGTTCGCTGCCGAGTTGAGCCCGGGCGCGAGCCTGCCAGCGGTTGCCAGCGGGGAGTCGGCCGATGGCGTCGCCGAGCCAGGCCAGATCAAGACTAGCGTCAAGCTGCGTGCAGCTGGCCGCCACGTCGTCGATAGGCATGTTGCCTGAGCGTGCCAGGTCGACCAGTTCAAAGACGCCGACGATGACGGTACGTGCTGTGAGTATCGCCGCAACCGCTTCGCTGCCGCCTAGCGCCTGACGGGCGGTGGCGATGGCCTTGCTGACGGCGTCGCGGTAGGTCTCGATCATTGTGGAAATCGAGGCACCAAGCGGTTGCGAGGCAAGGATCTGCCGGGTGGCGGAACCGACCATTTCGCGCAGGGCAGCCATCAGTGCGAATTGGCGTGCGGCGGGTACTTTCAGATCAAGCGCTTCGATTTCGCGCCAGGCTGTTTCGGCGCCAAGCAGTTCGCTTGCCGCGTACCAGGCCGCTGCAACCTGTGCTGAATCGGCACCGGTTTCGTTGCTGGTCTGCATCGTGAAGCTTGTTCCCATTCGGTTGACCAGACGATTGACCAGTTGCGTGGTGACGATTTCACGCTTCAGCGGATGCGAGGCGAAGCGTTCTCCCCATTGGCTGACAAGTGCCGGCGGGAAGTAGTCGACGAGCAATTGCTGGAGCTCTGCCGCATCAGGCAGCGTCGAGGTCAGAATTTCCTCCTTCAGCGTGATCTTGGTGAAGGCGAGCAGAACGGCGATTTCCGGAGTCATCAGACCGCGTCGCATCTGTGCCCGTTCGGCCAGTGCCTTGTCGTCGGGAAGGAACTCGACGACGGGGTCGAGCGTGCCTTTGGCTTCGAGGCTGCGGATCAACTGGACATGAGCGTTGAGCATGTTATAACCGGCAACCGCTTCGAGCGAAACGGCCTGGGTTTGCTGGTAGTTGTCGGAAAGCACCAGGTGGCCCACGTCGTCGGTCATCGACGCGAGAAGTGCGTCACGTTGCTTGACCGTCATGTCGCCCGCGGAGACCAGGCCGGAGAGCAGGATCTTTATATTGACTTCGTGGTCTGAACAGTCGACACCGGCCGAGTTGTCAATGGCGTCGGTGTAGAGGTGACCGCCGGAGAGGGCGAACTCGACTCGACCCCTTTGCGTCAGACCGAGGTTGCCGCCTTCGCCGATGACTTTGGCGCGTATTTCGTTGGCGTCGACACGCAGTCCGTCGTTGCCGCGGTCGTTGGCGTCCTGGTGGCTCTGGCTGCTGGCCTTGACGTAGGTGCCGATGCCGCCGTTGTACAGGAGGTCGACCGGTGCCTTGAGGATGCGGTTGATCAGTTCCGTCGGAGCCATCTGCTCGGCCGTCGTGCCGAGCCATTCACGTACCGGTAACGACAAGGGGATGCTCTTGACGCTGCGTGGCCAGATACCGCCGCCGGCAGAAATCAGTGATTTGTCGAAGTCATCCCAGGACGAGCGTGGCAAGTCGAACAGCCGTTGCCGTTCGGCAAAGCTCCTGGCCATGTCGGGGTTCGGATCAAGGAAGATGTGCCGGTGGTCGAAGGCCGCGATCAGGCGGACCTTGTCAGAGCGCAGCAAGGCATTGCCGAAGACGTCTCCGGACATGTCGCCGATACCCACAACAGTAAAGGGTTCGCTTTGCGTATCGTGACCCAGTTCACGGAAGTGGCGTTTTACCGCTTCCCAGGCGCCACGTGCGGTGATACCCATCTTCTTGTGGTCGTAGCCGACCGAACCGCCAGAGGCAAAGGCGTCACCGAGCCAGAAACCGTATTCGATGGCGACGCCGTTGGCGATGTCAGAGAAGGACGCCGTGCCTTTGTCTGCCGCGACGACGAGGTAGATATCGTCACCGTCACGGCGGCGGACATCCTTCGGCGGGACGACTTTGCCCGCGACGAGGTTGTCGGTTATGTCGAGGAGGCCGCGGATGTAAGTCGTGTAGCAGGCGATGCCTTCAGCCAGGTAAGCATCACGATCGCTGGCGGGTGGCAGGCGCTTGCCGACGAAGCAGCCCTTCGCTCCGAGCGCGACGATTACCGCATTCTTGGCGGTTTGCGCCTTGACCAGACCGAGGCCCTCGGTACGGTAGTCCTCCATGCGATCCGACCAGCGCAGGCCGCCACGGGAGACGCGTGAGCCGCGCAGGTGGATGCCTTCCATGTGGATGCTGTAGACGAAAATCTCGTAGAGCGGAACGGGTTTGGGCAGGAAGGGAACAAGCTTCGACGAGATCTTGAACGACAGGTAACTCTTCGTCTTGCCGTCAGCATCGGTTTGCCAGGCATTGGTGCGTAGCGTCGCTTCGATGGCGGTACGGAAACCGGAAAGGATGCGGTCGTCGTCGAGATTGCTGACTTTGGCCAGCGCAGCACTCAGTTTGCTGTCGATGCTTTCGACCTGGGCGTCGTCGCCTCGTGGCGAAAGACGTGCCGTGAACAGTGCAACGAGCAGTTTGGCAATGTGCGGTTGGGCGGCCAGGCAGCGCTCGATATAGACCTGACTGAACGGCAGTCCGGCTTGACGCAGGTAGCGGCCGTACGCGCGCAGAATGGTGATGCTTGACGACTCGAGGCCGGCAAGCAGTGCCAGACGATTGAAACCGTCATTTTCGGCCTCGTCGCGGAGCAGCTTTTCGAGCAGATCGACGAAAGCATAGCGGGTCGGTTCGTCGTCGAGGGCGTCGGCGCGCGGGAGCTGGACTGCGAAATCGGCGATGTGCAGATTGCTATTACTCAGGTTGAACGGTTGCTCGGAAAGAACCGTCACCCCCATGTTTTCGAACACCGGCAGTACGGCCGAGAGTGGCCGCGGGTCTCCGCTCAGGAAAAGCTTGATGTGCTGGTGCGAGCCGTCGTCGCCGTAGGGCGCGTTGAGCTTGACTTCAATCCGCGCACTGTGTTCGGCAGCTTCGAGGCGCTCAAGATCGGAGACGGCAGAAGTCGGCGGGACCTGATCCTGATAGGCCAGCGGCAGCGCCATCCCATAGCGACGCAACAGTGTGTTGCCATGCTCCTCGCCGCAGTGTTCGATAAGGTTGTGCTGAAGTTCGTCGTGCCAGCCGCGGACGATGCGCGCGACTTCGTGTTCGAATGTACTCGCATCGTACTCGTAGTGGGTGCCGGCCGGCATGCGCGCGATCAGGTGCAGGCGGGCCAGGCGTGATTCGCCGAGCATGAGGAAGAAATCGACACTGTCGGCCTTTAACGTGTCGCTGAGTAGCGCCGTGATGCGCTTCCGTGCCGTTGTGTCAAAGCGATCGCGGGGCATGTAGACCAGCGCTGAGACGTAGCGTCCCCAGCTGTCGTTACGCAGGAAAACGCGGACGCGTGGGTGTTCCTGCAGCATGACGATGCCGCTGGCAATGCGTTGCAGGTCGTCGGCGCCGATCTCGATCAGTTCTTCGCGCGGATAAGTTTCGAGTACGTTGACCAGGGCCTTGTCCCGGTAGCTGCCCGGTGCGAAGCCGCAGGCGGAGCGTACGGCCGCGACCTTGCTGCGGACAACCGGGATGTCATTCGTCGAGACGTGATAGACGTGCATGGCATAGAGCCCGACGAAGACGTGTTCGCCGACGATGTTTCCCGCCGTGTCACGGTGGTGTATGCCGATGAAGTCGAGGTAAGTCGGACGGTGAACGCTGGAGTGACCATCGGCCTTGACCAGGGTCAGTGCCGAGGGCATCCGTGCGATTTCCGCCAGATTGCCCGGGATGCCGGCGAGGCAGCGGCCGAAGCGCGGGTGGTCGGATCGACGCAGCAGGCCGAGGCCGCCGTCTGCCGTGCGTTTCAGCTCACCGGCAACGGTGTCGGCGTGGTAGTGCGTGTAACCGAGGAAGACGAAATTTTCGGCGGCGATCCAGCGCAGAAATTCGGTAATCTCGTCATTTTCGGGGCGCGGTGAAACTTCAAGATCGGTGATGACCGAGGCTACGATTTGGCGCATCGGAACATGGTCTTCGACGGCGGCGCGCACGTCGCTGAGAATCTCGGCGATCTCGTTACGCAAAGCCTCAATCTGACCTGCATCACTGATGCGGTCGATTTCGAGATGTATCCAGGATTCGGTACGGGTCTCGGCGGAGCCGCGTTTGGTGCTTCTTTGCAGGGCGCCAGCCTTGTTGCGCTCAATGCCGAGCAGCGGGTGCATCAGCTTGTGAATGGCAAGACCATGGCGATAGATGGTCATCGTGATCGAATCGACCAAGAAAGGCATGTCGTCGGTGATGATGTCGATTACGGTATGCGGGGAATGCCATCCGTGACGGTCAAAATCAGGTGTGTAGGACATGATGGCGGCCTGGCCTGGGGGGCGTGTGAGGCCGAGCCGGTAATGCTGGATTGCCGCGCCGTGAAGTTCCTCAGGGCTGGCATCACCGAAGCCGTCAATATCGGCATCGGCAAAATACTGTTCAAGATGGTCGACGAGCGCTGCCGATATCTTCTGGCGTGTGGAAATCTCGCGCAGATTACGCAGCAGGCTGTTGTCGGTGTCCAGTACGATGGTCATGTAAATCCCCAGTGATATGGCTGCTGGGGAAGCATTGATTTTCTGGCGCTGTATTACCTTCGGTCAGATTCCGGATCTCGCCGGAATGACAGTACGTCATCTAATCAGCGTTTCCCTTACAGCCTAGTTTATGTAAATAAAATACGGTGCAACGATGTGCATCATACAACAAGTAATCCGTTTCAATTCCTGAAGCCCGTCCGTTGGTTTGATAGCGGACGCACTCATTTATTGGTCAAACGTATGGGCCGAATTCTGAGAAGGCCGCTCGACAGGGGCACCAACGCAAGCAGTAAAGTTGATGCGAAAAATCAATTATCGACGATGGTTCGTTTCCTGGCCACTCAGTGCAATCAACCATTCTTGCTTTGTTTTAACTTGGGCACAAACGATGTATATTCACGAGATCATTCTAATTTGGAATCAACCCTGTGCGAAGAAAAATCCCTGGCACGGAACTTCTGGTCGCTTTTGAGACGGCGGCACGTCACCAAAGCTTCACCCGCGCTGCGGAAGAGCTTTCTCTGACGCAAAGTGCGGTCTGTCGACAAATCTCGACGCTTGAAGACTATCTGGGTGTTCAATTGTTCAATCGCATCAAGAAGCGCGTCACTCTCTCTGAAGCCGGACAGCTTTATTCTAAACAAGTCAGAGAAAGCCTGAAACGGGTCGAGCACGACACGCTGTCGCTGATGGCGCATCGCGGGGCCGGTGGGGTGCTCGAACTGGCCGTCATTCCGACGTTTGCGACGAGTTGGCTGATTCCGCGGCTGGGTGGCTTTCATGCGTTGCATCCAGCGATCACCCTGGATCTGACCGCCCGGGCCGAACCCTTCATGTTCACCGACACCCCCTTTGACGCGGCGATACACTTTGGTGATCCGGTGTGGCCAGGGGCATTGACCGAATACCTGTTCGGCGAAGAAATCGTACCGGTGTGCAGCCCCGCATTGCTCAAAGGCAAAACGCAGATCGAGCCTGCCGAGTTGGAAAGTCTGCCTCTGCTGCATCAGTCAGCACGTCCCGATGCCTGGCGGGCGTGGTTCGAAGTCGCCGGCATGAGCAATGTCAATGCCATGGGCGGTGCGCGTTACGAGCTATTTTCGATGTTGGTCGAGGCGGCCAAGGTCGGACTCGGCGTGGCCTTGGTTCCACGTTTTTTTGTGCTCAACGAGATCGCTTCGGGCGACCTGTTGGTGCCCTGCCCATGTGTTTTGCGCAACCAGCGCAGCTACTATCTGGTTTACCCGGAGAACAAGGTCGGGTCTGCCTCGCTGCAGGTGTTTTGCCAGTGGCTGCGAGAGCAGGCCACTGCTTATCGCGAGGTCACCAATGAAAGCGCTGATTCGGTGATCAGTTGAAAAACGATCGTTCCGGCTTTCACCGGAACGACGTAGTGATCAGTGTTTCCTTACGATTGGCTGAAACTCAACTGAACTTTCATTTGCCGGGTGCGGTTGCTGGCCATTTCGAAGGCCTCCACCGCACGTTCGACCGGCACCGTGGCCGTGATGATGGGTTTGACGTTGATTGCACCTTCGCGCAGCAAGCGGGCCGCCAGCGCGTACTCGCCATCAAAACGGAAAGCGCCGAGCATGCGGATTTCCTTGCTGACCAGAAGATTGGCCGGTATGGCAATTTCACCGCCAAGACCGATTTGGACCAAGGTGCCTCGGGGACGTAAAACGGGAGCGATGTCACGGAAGATGGTGGGTGCGCCGGTACATTCGAATACGGCATCGAAATAACCCCTGTTTTCCGAGTAATCCTGGGTCAGCCGTGCTGTTTCAACAGAGACATTGATGACACGGGTGGCGCCCATCTCCAGCGCTTTTTGCAGCTGCGTTTCATGCAGATCAATGACGATAACGTCAACCGCACCGGCCCATCGCGCGGCTGCCACCACCAGCGAACCAATCGGGCCGGCTCCAGTGACCAGTACCCGTTTGCCGGTCAGATCGCCGTATTGGGCAACCGCGTGCAAGGCGACCGCCAGCGGTTCGGCACACGCCGCTTCACCCAGACTGATTTTGTCACCCACCAATTCGCATTGCGCGTCCTGAACCAGCAGGAACTCCTGGAACGCACCCTGGCTGTGCGGCATCGGCATCGCGCTTCCATAGAATTTCATATTCAGGCAGTGCTGACGTTCGCCCAGGCGGCAATACATGCATTCTCCGCATGCACGGCTGGGATTGATCGCCACGCGCTCACCTGGCTTCACCCGGGTTACACCGGCACCGACGGTATGCACGGTGCCGGCGACTTCATGGCCGAGCACCATCGGTTCCTGCAAGCGAACCGTGCCAAATCCCCCGGAGCGGTAATAATGCAGATCCGAACCGCAGATTCCACCGGCGCCGATCCGCACCAACACCTGCCCGGCAGCAGGTTCATCGACATGCACCGACTCAAGGCGCAGATCTTTTTCCTTGTGAATCACACAAGCTAATGCTTCCATTTAACGAACCTCCTGATAATTAGACCGTGCTGGTCATTCCACCATCGACATAGAGCACCTGACCGTTGACATAGCTCGATGCGTCGGACGCGAGAAACACCGCGGCGCCGTTCAGTTCCTCCACCTGCCCCCAGCGACCGGCTGGCGTACGGTTGATCAGCCAGGAGGAAAATTCCTCGTTCTCAACCAGCGCCTTGTTCATTACCGTGGCGAAATAACCCGGTGCCAGGCCATTGGCTTGAATACCGTACTTGGCCCAGTCGGCGCACATGCCCTTGGTCAGCATGGCTACCGCGCCTTTGGTTGCGGTGTAGGGGGCGATGGTCTGCCGTCCCAACTGGCTCATGACTGAGCAGATATTGATGATCTTGCCTTTCCTGCGGACGATCATGTGCCGGGCAACCGCCTGCGAAACATAAAAAACGCTGGTCAGATTCGTGGTGAGAATGGCATCCCAGTTCTCGCTCGAAAACTCTTCCAGCGGGGCGCGTCGCTGGATTCCGGCATTGTTGATCAGGATGTCGATGGCGCCGGAATCGCTCTCGATCCGGTCAATGGCCTCGATGACCACGTGTTGTTTGGTCACATCGAAAACCGAGTATTCAGCCTTGAAGCCGTCGCTGATCATTCCCTCGGCGGCTGTTCTGACGCGGGATTCATCCCGGCCATTGAGCACGACGGTCGCCCCGGAGCGGGCCAGCCCGTAGGCCAGAGCCAGGCCGATTCCCTGGGTCGAGCCGGTAATCAGGGCGCGTCGGCCGGTGAGGTCAAATAAGGGGTTTGCTGAAGATGGGGACATGCTGTGCCTTCAATTAGGTCGGTAAATTGGAACTGCTAATGCGGTGCCACACTCTGCCACGCGGTGACAAAGCTGTGGGCTCTTGACGTGGCCTGCTCGCAGGTCATTCCCGGCGTATAGAGCGCGGAGCCCAGGCCGAAGCCTGCGGCCCCGGCGTCCAGATAGGCCTTCATGCGGTCCGGGCTAATGCCGCCGACCGGGAACAGGCGGGTGTTTTTGGGCAACACGACGCGGATCGCCTTGAGTATTTGCGGGGTGATCAGTTCGGCAGGAAAAATCTTCAATGCATCGGCACCTGCCGATAATGCGGCAAATGCTTCGGTCGGGGTTGCAACGCCGGGAACGCAGAGCAAGCCGGCCGCTTTGGCTGCGCGAATCACGGCGGTATCGGCATGCGGCATGACGGCGAGTTCGCCGCCGCAAGCCTTGAGTTGCGCCACCTGGTCCACGCTGAGCAGCGTTCCGGCGCCGACCAGCGCGTCGGCCGGCAAGGCGCGGCGAATCGTGGCAATGCTGGTGAACGGGTCGGGTGAATTGAGCGGAACTTCGATCAGGCGGAAACCGGCTTTATACAGGCAAAGGCTGATCGGCTCGGCTTCTTCCGGCGTGATGCCGCGCAGGATGGCCACCAATGGCAAAGCACTAGCAAAGCGCTCCTGAGGTGAGGTGCGGTCAGTCATCAAGTTCTCCTTGGATTGTCATAATCAGCGAGCAGTTATCCCAGCAAACCGGCAGCGCTGGCCAGATTCCACAGGCCAACGGGCGCGGTATTGTCGAGTACGGCACACGCCGGTTGTTGCAGATCGCGCAGGGCGTTTGCATAGCGCTGGCAAAGTGCCGCATCGCCGATCAGGATCAACGGCACCGGTGCGCCGTCTTCAATGCGGGCCAGACCGGATACCAGTTCGTGCCCGATCAGAAGGCCGGACAGGAAGTCGGCCAACGACCCGCTTGGTAAACGTCCGGTCAGGCCCAGTGTGCGGGTGGCAAAAATCTGGTGCGGAAGATCTCCGGGCACACTTTCACGCGCAGTGGCGAGACCCAGTTCGAAGGCGGCGGCATCGTGTTCGGCGTGACCTTCTGCCGAGACCGTTGCTTCCGGCATCAGGCGACCCAGAATCGAATGTTTGCAGAGAACGGCAAACAATTCGCCCGTCAGGTAGGTGGAAAAACTGACAATCCTGCCGTTCTCGATCTGTACCCACTTCGAGTGGGTTCCTGGCAATACGATGCAGGAGCGTGCCGCCCATTGAGGATTCTGCAACAAGGCACCGGCAATCTGGGTCTCTTCGCCGCGCATTACATCAGGAAGCTGGCCCAGTTCGTCATAGAGGACACCCGGCGCAATGAGTACATTTTTGCCAAGTCCGCTAGCGACGCTGACACTTTGAGCGGCTAAGGAGTGCGTCGTGGCGGGGCAACGCGCATAAGGCGCCTCGCGCCAGCCCTGCGCGCTGCCGACCATGCCGCTGGCTACGATCGGCAGGTCTGGCCATTGTTGCAGCCAGTCGCCAGCAATCTGCGCCAAGGCCAGTTCGAAACCCGCCGTGCCCGGTACCGGCAAGTGCTGGATGCCATGGCCGGAGTGGCGGGTTTGGACTATCTTTCCGTCGTGCATCAGGAAGGCGCGCAGGCTTGAGGTCCCCCAATCGAGGGCCAGCAGTTCGGGTGCAGAGATTGAATTCATCGGTCAATAGTCCAGATCAAGGCAATGCATTTGTGGCTTACCACTCGGCGACGGCGCCGTCGGCATGACGCCAGACCGGGTTGCGCCAGTCCGCAGCTGACTTGCTGCGTTCGATCACCAGTTCTTCGTTCACATCGACGCCCAGTCCCGGTTTCTTTGGCGGCAGCATGTAGCCGTCGTGGAACTGGAAGTCTTCCTTGTTGAGCACGTAATCCATCAACTCGGCGCCCTGGTTGTAGTGAATGCCCATGCTCTGTTCCTGGAACACCGCGTTGCGCGAAACGAAATCGACGTGCAGGCACGAGGCCAGCGCCAGCGGACCCAGCGGACAATGCGGGGCGAAGCCGACGTCGTAGGCTTCGGCCATC
Source organism: Rhodocyclaceae bacterium (assembly GCA_031398685.1). Lineage (GTDB taxonomy): Bacteria > Pseudomonadota > Gammaproteobacteria > Burkholderiales > Rhodocyclaceae > Propionivibrio. The sequence goes on from JANNNT010000605.1 coordinate 15,589, forward strand.
GCGGCGATCTTGGTGCATTCGGTGATCCCGCCGGCGTGCGACAGGTCGGGCTGGACGATGGCGATTCCGCCAGCCGCGAATACGCGCTTGAACTCGAAGCGCGAGAACATGCGCTCGCCTGCCGCGATCGGGATGTGCGTCATCTCGGCCAGTCGCGGATAGTATTCGGCCTGCTCGGCCAGGACCGGCTCTTCAATGAACAGCGGGCGGTACGGTTCCAGTTCCTTGATCAGGATGCGGGCCATCGGAGCGGCGACGCGGCCGTGGAAATCCAGGCCGAATTCAATGCTGTTGCCAAACGTTTCGCGGATTTCGGCCACGACCGCGACGGCGGCATCAACGGTCTTGCTGTTATCGATCAGGCCCATTTCCTCGCAGCCATTGAGCTTGAAAGTGTCGAAGCCAATGCCCTGCAATTTCCTGATGCCGGCGATCACATCGGCCGGGCGGTCACCGCCGACCCAGCTGTACATCTTCATCCGGTCACGCACCAGACCGCCGAGCAGTTCATACACCGGCGCACCGAGCACTTTGCCCTTGATATCCCACAGTGCCTGGTCGATGCCGGCAATCGCGCTCATCAGAATCGGGCCGCCACGGTAGAAACCGCTACGGTACAGGGTTTGCCAGATGTCGTTGATGCGCGCCGGATCCTGTCCGATCACGTATTCGGACAGTTCGCTGACCGCGGTTTCCACACTGCGGGCACGGCCTTCGATCACCGGTTCTCCCCAGCCGGTAACGCCTTCGTCGGTTTCAATCTTCAGGAACATCCAGCGCGGCGCCAGACGATAGGTCGTCAGTTTGGTCACTTTCACGGAAACACCTCCGGGATAGACAGAAAAACGGCGAGCCTTAGCCCGCCGTTATTACAAAGAATCAGCGGGTCATCCACTTCAGGGGCAACATCACGATGTCCGGGAAGGCCACCAGCAGGAACATGACCACCGTCTGCGCGATCATGAACGGGATTACGCCCTTGATCG
>JANNNT010000606.1:0-5591 GCA_031398685.1 Rhodocyclaceae bacterium
ACCGAAACGACAATAGTGCTAAAAAGACCTAGCAACAGCAAAGAGGCATAATTCTAGCAAAGAATCCTTGTATGTGGAAGCAGGCAATGCCTCAAGCGCAGTTGCAGCAAGATCTGCTTCTGCCTTGGCCTGCTTTTTAGCATGTTCCAGCGCGCCGGTGGCGCGAATAGCCGCCAGCACCACGGCAAAGTCATCCCGACCACCATTCTCGATGGCCCCACGTACGCAGGCCGCCTGCTCCGGAGTGCCGTTCTGCATCACATAAATCAGCGGCAGGGTTGGTTTACCTTCAGCCAGATCGTCACCGAGATGCTTTCCCGTTTCCACCTCGGCACCGGAATAATCGAGCACATCGTCAATGAGTTGGAAAGCAGTTCCCAGATGCATGCCGTAGTCGGACATGCGCAACTCGATCTCCGCAGAACCGCCACCGAGGATAACGCCGAGCTGTGCTGCAGCCTCAAACAGCTTTGCTGTCTTGTAGCGGATCACCTGCAGGTAGCGCCCCTCATCCACGTCGGCATCGTGGCAGTTCATCAACTGCAACACTTCGCCTTCGGCGATAACATTCGTCGCATCCGACAGCACGCGCATCACGCGCATATCGTCGACTTCAACCATTATCTGGAACGCTCTCGAATACAGGAAATCGCCGACCAGAACACTGGCCGCATTGCCGAACAAGGCATTGGCCGTTTCGCGTCCGCGCCGCAAATCGGATTCATCAACCACGTCGTCGTGCAGCAGCGTTGCCGTATGAATAAACTCAACCACCGCTGCAAGTTCATGGTGATGCGTACCGCGATAGCCAAGGGCTCCGGCGGAAAGCAACACTAGCGCCGGGCGCAAGCGTTTTCCACCTGAGTTGATGATGTACTCGGCAACCTGCCGCACCAGAGCCACTTCGGAATGAAGACGCGTACGAATCACCGCGTCAACGGCCTTCATGTCCGATCCGATCAGGTTGTAGAGTCGCTCAAGTTTCACGGCAAATCGCCTTGGCAAAAACCCATGAATGTTAGGGGGCGCTCACTGTTGCGTCAAGCGCGATACCGCAGATCGAATATGAGACACCTTCAAAGTACAATTCGCGGAAGACCAGAATCAACAACGCAGACAGAAAAAAGTTCCTAACCGACTCTTTCCACTGTGCCCCTGCTCTTCCCATGATTCAAAAAGATTTGCTTTGAAATCCAGGTGTTCCTCGTGATAAACAGCGCCTTTTTCTCGAACCCCTAACGCAACGCGAACTCTTTGACTTGGCAAAAAAAATACGTATAATGCGCGGTTCTTCGTTTCACTTTACTTTGTTCTTTGGAGTCCAACATGTACGCGGTCATAAAAACCGGGGGCAAGCAATATCGCGTTGTCGCCGGCGAAAAATTGAAAATAGAACAGATACCGGCAGACGTTGGCGCAGAAATCACCCTTGACCAGATTTTGATGGTCGGCGAAGGCGAGTCCGTGCAAATCGGCACCCCCCTTCTCACCGGCGCGTCGGTCAAGGCGACTGTGCTCTCGCAAGGCCGCCACGACAAGGTCACGATCTTCAAAATGCGTCGTCGCAAGCATTATCAGAAGCATCAGGGCCACCGTCAAAACTACACTGAGATCCGCATCGACGGCATCTCGGCCTAACTGAAAGGAAACTGACTCATGGCACACAAAAAAGCAGGCGGCAGTTCCCGTAACGGCCGCGACTCAGAGTCGAAACGACTTGGCGTAAAACGTTATGGTGGCCAACTGGTTCTCGCTGGCAACATTATTCTTCGTCAGCGCGGTACGGAGTTTCATCCGGGCGTGAATGTTGGCCTTGGCAAGGACCATACGCTGTTCGCTTTGGTCGAAGGCCACGTACAGTTCGCGATCAAAGGTGAAAAGCGTCGCCGCACGGTCAGCATCGTTCCCGCTGTTCCCGCTGCCTGATCACGCGACAGACCACACCAAAAGCCCTATCGTGATGGTAGGGCTTTTTAATTTCCAAGACCGAATCCACCACGGAGCCGCTTCATGAAATTCATTGACGAGGCCAAAGTTTACGTTGCAGCCGGTGACGGCGGCAACGGTCTCGCTTCGTTCCGGCGCGAGAAATACGAACCGGAGGGTGGCCCGGATGGTGGCGACGGTGGCCGTGGCGGCAGTGTGTATGTTGTCGCCGACCGCAACCTCAACACCCTGATCGAATTCCGCTACACGCGGAAATTCCTCGCCGAGCGCGGCGAAAAAGGCGCATCCAGCGATTGCTACGGCAAAGGCGGCAAGGACATTACCTTGCACGTTCCGGTCGGCACGGTCATCGCCGACGTCAACAGCAACGAAATTGTTGCAGACCTCGACGTCGACGAGAAGAAGGTCCTGATCGCCAAGGGCGGGCGTGGCGGGCTAGGTAACATCCATTTCAAGTCCAGCGTGAACCGCGCACCACGCCAATGCACTAAGGGAGAACCCGGCGAAGAGCGCGATCTCCGTATGGAACTGCGTGTACTTGCCGACGTAGGTCTGCTCGGATTGCCCAATGCCGGCAAGAGCACCTTCATCCGCGCCGTTTCGGCGGCACGTCCGAAGGTTGCCGACTATCCATTCACCACCATGCACCCGAACCTCGGTGTGGTTCGTGTCAGCGAAAACAAGAGTTTTGTCATTGCTGATGTTCCCGGCCTGATTGAAGGCGCTGCCGAAGGCGCAGGTCTTGGCATCCGCTTTCTCAAGCATCTGGCACGCACCCGAGTGCTGCTGCACATTGTCGATCTGGCGCCTCCCGACCCGGACGCCGACCCGGTTCATGACGCCAAAGCCATTGTGCACGAACTTGATAAATACAGCCCCGAACTCGCCGCCAAGCCGCGCTGGCTGATTCTGAACAAGCTCGATCTGATCCCTGAAGAGGATCGCGAGCAGCGCGTTGCCAACTTCCTGAACGCCTACGATACGGCCGGGGCTCCGCACTTCCGCATCAGCGCCATTAATGGCGAAGGCTGCCGCCAGTTGATCTACAAGCTGCAGGATGCGCTTGACAACCTGGCACCACCGCCCCCGATGGCAGATATCGCGCTGGACAACCATTTTCCCGAAGATTCCGAAGACGACGTAAACGAATAGCCATGGCTACGACCCGCATTGCCGACGCGAAACGACTTGTCATCAAGGTAGGCTCCGCACTTGTAACCAATAATGGTGAAGGCCTTGATCTTTCCGCCATCACCGAATGGGCGCGGCAGATCGCTGAACTACGGCAGAACAACCGGGAGGTGGTTCTCGTCTCTTCCGGCGCCATTGCCTGCGGCATGCAGCGACTGGGCTGGAGCAAACGCCCCAACGCCGTGCATGAACTGCAAGCCTGCGCTGCCGTCGGCCAAATGGGGCTGGTACAAGTTTATGAACGGGCCTTTGCCAGCCACGGACTACATACTGCGCAAGTACTGCTTACACATGACGACCTTGCCGACCGCAAACGCTACCTCAATGCCCGCTCGACGCTGACAACCCTGCTTGAACTCGGCGTCGTGCCGATCATCAACGAAAACGACACGGTAATCACCGACGAAATCAAGTTCGGTGACAACGACACGCTGGGGGCTCTGGTCGCCAACCTCGTCGACGCCGACTGCCTGATCATCCTCACCGACCAGCAGGGCCTATTTACTGCTGATCCGCGCAAGGACGCCAGCGCAACTCTGATCTCGGAAGCCCGTGCCGGCGACCCGGCGCTGGAGGCCATGGCCGGCGGCGCCGGGACGCAATACGGCCGAGGCGGCATGATCACCAAAGTTATCGCTGCCAAACGCGCCGCCAGCAGTGGCGCGCACACCGTCATCGCCAGCGGGCGTGAAAAGGATGTCATGCCGCGTCTGGCAAATGGCGAATCGGTTGGCACGCTACTTGTTTCGCAAACGCAGCGGCTTAACGCTCGCAAACAATGGCTTGCAGACCATCTGCAACTCAACGGCAAATTGATTCTCGATGCGGGCGCCGTAAAAGCACTCGGCGAAGGGAAAAGCCTGCTACCAATCGGCGTTGTCGAAATCCAGGGGGAATTCGAACGCGGTGCGGCGGTCGCCTGCCTCTCACCGGAAGGCGTCGAAATCGCTCGCGGCCTGGTCAACTACGGCAGCAGCGACTCCCGCCGCATCGCCCGTCGTGCCAGCCGGGACATTGAAGCAATTCTCGGCTACATCGACGAACCGGAAATTGTTCACCGAAACAATCTCATTCTCTGCTGACAGAAGAGCCAATCTCGGACTGCTGCTGACATTCGAGAAACAATCCCGCCGGGAGGTAGAGAAGAACGAACACCACCCGGCGTCGAGGCTTACTTGGCGGCTTTGCGGACCTTCTCCACTTCGGCAACGAAGCTCTTGACGAAGTCGGGACCGATACTGGCGGAGAACTTGTCGATTACCGGGCGTACCGCGGCACGCATTTTTTCCAGTTCCTGCGGTGACAACTCAGTTACCGCCATCCCTTTCGACTGGAGCATCGCCACAGCATCCTTGGCCTGGCGGATTTCCTCGGCACGCTGAAAATCGCGCGCAATGACAGCCGCTTTCTTGATCGCGGCCTGCTGATCCGCCGGCAAGGCCGAGAACCATCTGCTGGAAACCGTCAAAGCCACCGGGGTGTAGACGTGGTGGGTAATGACCAGATGCTTCTGGACTTCATAAATCCGGTTCTGGAACATATCCACGGGCGGATGCTCCAAGCCATCCAGAGCGCCAATCTCCAGCGCCGTAAATACTTCGGCGTAGGCCATCGGCGTCGCATTGATCCCCATCGCCTTGAAGCTCTCGATGGCAACTGGACTTTGCATCACACGAACCTTGAGTCCTTTCAGATCCTCGAATTTATTTATGGGACGCTTGCCATTGGCCACATTGCGGAATGCGCCACCGGCCCAGGTCAATCCAATCGCCCCGGTATCGCTCAAATCGTCAAGCATTTTCTGCCCAACCGGGCCATCCAGCACCTTCGCAACTTCATTGTCATTGGAGAACAAGAACGGGAAATCAAAAATCTGCAATTCTTTCTTGCGTACCGAGAAGGGCACCAGTGAGCCGAGATAGAACTCCTGTACACCGCCCTGCAAGGCCTGCAACATCTTTTCCTCGGAACCCAGTGAGGAATTGGGATACACCTTGATCTTGATTTGACCGCCCGTGGCTTTGTCGACTTCGGAAGCAAAGCGCAGCATGGCTTGTCCACGCGGGTGCTGTTCGGTAAAGCCATGACCCAAGCGCGCATCGAGCGCAAAGGCACTGGCTGATAAAAGCAGACTCGCGGTTCCCAGCACTGAAACCAGCGTTTTACTGATACGACTGAACGATGTACTTTTCATGCGATTCTCCTATCGGAAACAAGTGACCATGAGGGGTCGGGTTTTGTGAAGCGGTAAGGCTTGAACAACCACAGAGCTTTGCCAGTGACTTCTTTTTGCCGCCAGCACGAGTTTTCAGACGGCGAGCCTTAGCCCGCCGTTATTACAAAGAATCAGCGGGTCATCCACTTCAGGGGCAACATCACGATGTCCGGGAAGGCCACCAGCAGGAACATGACCACCGTCTGCGCGATCATGAACGGGATTACGCCCTTGATCG
>JANNNT010000649.1:0-1826 GCA_031398685.1 Rhodocyclaceae bacterium
GCCCTTGTCCGGGTAGGCCAGATACGGCGCAACCGAATCGCGGCCCATGTAGGGGTTGACCGTGATGGCGTCGGCCTGGTAACGCTCAAAAACTTCGATGGCGTATTGCTCGGCGGTGCTGCCGATGTCGCCGCGCTTGGCATCGAGAATAACCGGAATCCCCGGATGCTTTTCGTGGATGTGCGCGATCAGCGCTTCGAGCTGGTCTTCGGCGCGATGCGCTGCAAAGTAGGCGATCTGCGGCTTGAAGCAGCAGACGAGGTCGGCGGTGGCATCGGCGATGCTCGTGCAGAACTCGAAAATGGCGTCCGGCTTGCCCTTGAGGTGGGCCGGAAATTTTGCCGGCTCGGGATCGAGACCGACACAGAGCAGGGAGTTGTTGGTTGCCCAGGTGAAGTTGAGCGATTCGATGAAGGTCATAAGCAGTCCTGATGAGTGGTAAAGACAAGGTGAGCGGATCTGTACTTCCGTAGTTTGGGCTTCCCGACGTCGGCCCAAGTTATGGGTTCTGCGTCTGCGAAGGCGCCATTTTCTCACTGACCGGGCGCAAACGCACTCCGCCACGCTAACGGCGCGGCAGCAATCGTGTAGGAGCCCAGTTTCACTGGGCGATTGCGGTGGTGGAGTACAACGGCCCATCGCGCAGATAAACTGCGCTCCTACAAGAACCTGTAGCCGCCGAGGAAGTTCAGAACCAAATCTCGCAGCGACCAACACTTTCAAACGCCCTCTGCCGTTTTCGCTGGAGCAGCCATTCATTTGTAGCGATTCCGGTGTGCGGCGACTACAATCCGGGCAGCATATAATCAGGGGGCGTCATGGTATTCGGGAAACGGATCAAGGGTTTTGGCGTGGTGCCGGTTGCGGTCGCCATTGTTCTCGTGCTGGCGTTCGCCGGCTACTTCTTCTTCGGGCTGCCTGGCGGCATGGGTGGGAGCGAGCTATCGGCCGAAGGCGTGAACTTCGAAGTGGTCGATGGCGCGCACCGCGAGCTGGATGGCTCGCCCGCGCTGGCGGTTTCCTTTAGCCTGCCGCTCGACGCCAGGGGCGATTACGAGAAATTCGTGCAGGTGCTCGAAATGCCGCCTGATCCGAAAGCGCAACCCGCAAACGCACAGAACAACGACGAGGAAGAATCCGAAGAGGGCGAAGAGGGCGAAGAGGACAGCGACCAGAACGCCGCTTCGCGCTTTTCCACCAGCGTGAGCCGCGCCGCCGCCGACACCAATCTCGATGGCGGCAAGCCGGTTTCCGGCGCCTGGGTCGTTGGCGAAAACCCGCGTCTTCTTTTCTTCCCGCACATCAAGCCGCAGACCCGCTACGTGGTGCGCGTGCAGGCCGGGCTGCCGGCGAAAAACGGCAACAAGCTCAACGCCGAAGAACGTTTCTCGATCCTGACCGCCGCCGTTTCGCCGGCCTTCTATTTTGCCAGTCGCGGCATGGTGCTGCCGGCGGCGCAGAACGGCGGCTTGCCGGTGACGACGGTCAACGTGCCGGAGGTCGACGTCCAGTTCCTCAAGGTCAAGCCTGATCAACTGGCGAACTTCCTTGAAAAAGTCATCGCCGGCCCGGCGAAGCAGGCACAGGCATCGGCTGAGGAGAGCGAGGAGGACGAGGAGGGTGAAGGTGAGGAGGACTACGAAAACTCCGGCACCCGTCTCAGAGGCCTGGTCGGTGGCTGGGAGCTTGATCAACTGAACAAGATGACCACCAGTGCCTTCATCGGGCGCTTTGTCACCGAGCAGAAGGCCGACCGTCGCAGCGTGACTTTCCTTCCGGTCGAGAGCATTCCGGCCTTGCGCGAACCCGGCGTTTATGTGGCCGTG
>JANNNT010000655.1:0-8378 GCA_031398685.1 Rhodocyclaceae bacterium
GAACAGCGTGGGCAGGGGATGTAACTGGTTTCAGCAAGCGCCGGGCGCAGGCGCTGGCGTGAGAGTTCCATCAGGCCGAAGCGGCTGATTTTTCCTGTCTGGACACGGGCGCGATCAAGGCGCAGGCCATCACGCAGGCGGTTTTCAACCTCGCGCTGATTGCGTTGACTTTCCATGTCGATGAAGTCGATGATGATCAAACCGCCAAGATCGCGAAGGCGCAACTGACGGGCGACTTCCTCGGCGGCTTCAAGGTTCGTCTTGAATGCCGTTTCTTCAATGTCTGCGCCACGTGTCGAACGGCCGGAATTGACGTCAACCGAGACCAGCGCTTCAGTGTGGTCGATAACGATCGCGCCTCCCGAGGGCAGGGTAACCTGACGGGAGTAGGCCGATTCGATCTGGTGTTCGATCTGGAAGCGCGAAAAGAGCGGAACATCATCGCGGTAGCGCTTGATGCGGTTGACTGTTGCGGGCATGACGTGCGCCATGAACTGGCTTGCCTGCTCAAAAACGTCGTCGGTATCGATCAGGATTTCACCGATATCGGGCTGGAAGTAGTCACGAATGGCACGGATGACCAGGCTGCCTTCCTGGTAAATGAGGAATGCGCCTTTTTGCTGATTGGCTGCGCCATCAATGGCCTTCCACAACTGCATCAGGTAATTGAGGTCCCATTGCAGTTCTTCAGCATTGCGGCCGATGGCGGCGGTGCGGGCAATCAGGCTCATGCCCTGCGGCACCTGCAGCTGATCCATTACATCACGCAGTTCGGCGCGCTCATCGCCTTCGACGCGGCGGGAAACACCACCACCTCTCGGGTTATTCGGCATCAGCACGAGATAACGGCCGGCCAAGCTGACAAACGTTGTCAGCGCAGCGCCCTTGTTTCCGCGCTCGTCCTTGTCAACCTGAACGATCAGTTCCTGGCCTTCGCGCAGCGCTTCCTTAATGGTCGCGCGGCTGGCATCGACGCCCGGTTGAAAAAAGGCGCGCGAGATCTCCTTGAAAGGCAGAAAACCGTGGCGTTCAGCACCGTAATCGACAAAGGCCGCTTCGAGACTGGGCTCGATACGGGTGATTACCGCCTTGTAAATATTGCTCTTTTTTTGTTCCTTGGCGGCCGATTCAATGTCGAGGTCAACGAGTTTCTGACCATCAACAATGGCGACACGGAGTTCTTCGGCCTGTGTCGCGTTAAAAAGCATGCGTTTCATAAAATGGGCTCCCGCGCGCAAATACGGGGGGGAGCGCCTTGTGCAGGCAGCGACGGATTAGTTGTGATGAGAACGCTTCATGGGCTTTCCGTTATGCAACTAATAAGAGTGTCTCGCTGAATTAATTCTTCTTCAAACCCTGAAAAATCAAGGCTCATGAATCTGCTTGGGGCGATCCGAACGTGCCAGGCGCGCGCAAATCAAGTAGTATCGCTACTTTTGGTGAGCGTACTTAACCAGGTGATTTGCGCTGTTTGATCTTGCATAGGTCGATGCAAGCGAGGCGGCTGATGCCTGCCGGAAAGTGCGTCGCAATTACAAAATAATCGGCGCCGCTCGACGGTCTAACGGGTCAGCGCCTCTTTCAATACAAGACGCAAAACGGGATCAGTATATTCAAAATGGCCGAAGTAAGCAAAAGTTCTGTTACACAGGCCATCATCAGCGAAGACGAGCATGGACAACGCCTCGATAATTTCCTGCTGAAGATCTGCAAGGGCGTACCGAAAAGCCACGTCTATCGCATTGTTCGCAGCGGTGAAATCCGGATCAACAGCAAACGGGTGGATGCTTCCTATCGCCTGCAGATTGGCGATATCGTGCGTATCCCGCCCATTCGAATTGCTCAGCGCGAGGAAGAAATCGTCGCCGGGGCGGAAATCAAGGCCGAACTGCCCATCATCCACGAAGACGAAGCGCTGCTGGTTGTGGACAAACCTTCGGGAATCGCTGTTCACGGGGGAAGTGGCGTCAGTTTCGGTGTGATCGAGGCGCTGCGCCGACAACGTCCGCAGGCTCACTTTCTTGAACTGGCACACCGGCTTGATCGTGAAACCTCCGGAATACTGCTGGTTGGAAAAAAGCGATCAGCACTCGTCGCACTGCACGACATGTTTCGTGGAGGCGGGCTAGGTGGCAGCGGACGCGGGGCCGATAAACGCTACCTGGTTCTGGTCAAGGGGCGCTGGATGGATCAGGTGCGCAACGTGAAATTGCCCTTGTTCAAATATTTGCTGGATTCGGGTGAGCGCCGTGTACGTGTATCGGATGAGGGCAAGGCTTCACATACCGTATTCCGTTTGCTCGCACGCTGGGAAAACTTCAGTCTGCTTGAAGCCGAATTGAAAACCGGGCGTACCCACCAGATTCGGGTTCATCTTGCGCATCTGGGTTTCCCGATTGTCGGTGACGAGAAATATGGCGATTTTTCTCTTAACAGAGGATTACCCAAGGCGGGACTCAAGCGCATGTTCCTGCACGCTTGGAAAATGCAGTTTCCTCATCCGATGAATGGAACCGTAATGGCGCTCGAAGCTCCATTACCAGAGGCGCTGGACTCGTTTTTACATAAACTTTCGCTAAAAGAAACACAGGACTATGGCCAAAAGATTTGACCTTCTGGTTTTTGACTGGGACGGCACTTTGCTTGATTCGACCGGAGCAATCGTCAACGCGGTCAAGGCATCATGCCGGGATCTCGGACAGCCAGAGCCCTCGGATGAGCATGCGCGCCAGGTTATCGGTCTTGGACTCGCTGATGCTTTACGTCATTCGGTACCGGGTCTGTCAGAAGATCAATTCCCGCGAATGGTCGAGCGCTACCGATTCCACTATCTGTCAAATGACCATGAGCTGAGCTTGTTTGACGGCGCAGCTGAACTGATCGCAAAACTCCACTCCACAGGATTCGTGTTAGCCGTGGCAACCGGAAAAAGTCGTAACGGGTTGAATCGTGCTTTGATGTATTGTGGTCTGGGCCCTTATTTTTCTGCAACTCGCTGTGCCGACGAGTGTTTTTCCAAGCCGCATCCACAGATGCTGGAAGAATTGATGATCGAGTTCTCGGTGCCGCCAGAACGGACATTGATGATTGGCGACACCACCCACGATTTGCAGATGGCCATCAACGCGGGGGTAGCCGGTCTGGCCGTGGCCTATGGTGCGCATTCGGCCGACGCGCTCGATACCATGAATCCGCTGGCACGTTTGCACAGCATAGGTGAATTGGCTAAATGGTTGAGTACCCACGCCTGAACTGTGGCGCTGAGGCATTGACTTGCCGAATAATGACATTTGTATTGCATCGAAACCACGGCTTTAGTGATTCCAAGCTATACTTGGAGTTGTGCTGCTCACGGAATGCGAAATCCTTCTTCCGTTAATTGCCGCCGCTGACTATCACCCCTTAAACCGAGTAAATATTGTGGAAACACCTGATAACAACCCTCAATGGGAACGACAACTCCTGGAGAAGATTGCTTTTGCTTCCCTGAAGGAACAAAGGGCGAAACGTCGCTGGGGTATTTTCTTCAAACTCGCCTTCTTGTCCTACCTGATTGCAGTACTCGTTCTGGTGGTAGATTGGGGTGGCGGTTCGGAAAAACTTAGCGATAGCAAGCATACGGCGCTGATCAATCTCCGCGGAACGATCGAATCAAGCGGCGACGCCAGTGCGGAAAAAATCAACGGCGCACTGCAATCGGCGTTTGAAGACAAGGGAACGGCTGGCATCATCATGCGCATTAACAGCCCAGGCGGCAGCCCCGTGCAATCCGGAATCGTCTATGACGAAATCCGTCGCCTGCGCACCAAGCATCCTGAGATTCCTCTTTATGTTGTGGTTGATGACTTGTGCGCTTCCGGTGGGTATTACATTGCTTCTGCCGCTGACAAGATTTTTGTCGACAAGGCCAGTATTGTCGGATCCATCGGCGTGTTGATGGATGGGTTCGGTTTTACCGAAGCCATGGACAAGTTTGGAGTTGAGCGACGTTTGCTGACCGCCGGCGCGAACAAGGGCTTCCTTGACCCCTTCTCGCCCCAGGACGAACAACAGAAAGCACATGCACAGGTCTTGCTTGGAGAAATACACAAGCAGTTCATTGAAGTCGTGCGCAAGGGCCGCGGGGATCGACTTAAGGAATCTCCTGAAATGTTCTCCGGATTGATGTGGACTGGCAGTCAAAGCATTGTGATGGGGCTTGCCGATGATTTCGGGACGGTCGATTCGGTTGCGCGCGACTTGATCAAAGCTGAAAACATTCTTGACTATTCTGTCAAAGAGAATATTGCCGAGCGTTTTGCCAAGCGTCTGGGCGCGGAAATGGGTCACAGCATTGCTTTCCGACTGTTCGGTGGTGATCGTGCGGTACTCCGCTAGAAAAGCACGGATCATTTGATTTGCTGAGTTAAAACCGAGAGCCGGTGATTCACGGGCTCTCGGTTTTTGCGCTCTCGGAAGGGGGTAAAGTCAGTTCGGCAACATAGCGGCGCTTTGCCGCGGGTTTGAGTTGCTTTAACCGGTATTCGGCTTTCAGTGCGCTTGAGCGATCCGGATACTCCACGCTGCCAAGCAGTCTGGAAGGCGGGTGAGCGCGCGTGTAGCGAGCGCCTTTGCCGCACGCGTGCGCGGCGTAGCGTGCCGCAACGTCGATCGCGATTCCGATGTAGATACTGCCGTCGATACATTCGATCAGATAAAGGAACCACGCGGTCTGCCGGCGCACCTCGGCCATTTCGATACTTGAGGAATCTTTCGGCACCTTGATCCTTCAATGACTATTCGCAGGGAATCAGACGTGTTTTTCCAGCTCGCCGCCCAGCGCTTCAAGCAGGTCGTCAAGCAGGCGAGCAACTTCTCCGGTCATCAGCGTGAAGTCAATGTCGAAACGCTCGTCTGCGTTCTCGGCCTGACCGTCAGCTTGTTCCTTGAGTATGTCAAGGAAGCTGAGGCGCTTGATCTGGAGTTTTTCGTTGAGTACAAACGAAATGCGGTCTCCCCAGGTCATGGCGAGTCGCGTAACGACCTTGCCTTCAACGATGTGCTGACGAATTTCTTCTCCTTCCAGTGTGTGTTTGGCATAGCGAACGGTAGCGTTTTCGGCCGAGCGCAGTTCGAGGTCCTGGTCGATCGTGAACCCGCCCGGGGCCTCGCCATCCGCGACCCAAGCGGTCATTGCGGCTGAGGGCGATTGAGTGACCTGAAGTAACTTGACCGGAAAGCCGTCGACCGATTTACGCAGATGCTCAAGAAATTCTTCTGCCTTGGCCGGGGCGGCGGCATCGATCACCAGCCAGCCGTTGATCGGATCAATCCAGCCAAAAGTGGTGCGGCGGCTAATGAAGGCTCGCGGCATCAATTCAAGCGTTATCGATTCGCGGAGTTCGCGCATCTCCTTGCGGCCAACGCGACGACCCTCGGTTTCCTCGACAGTTTTCGCACGCTCATTGGCAAAGTGTTTGACCACCGAGGCCGGCAGCAATTTGTGTTCGACGCCGAGTGCCAGTAACCACTGCTGGTTAACGGCATGGACGAGGGTGCTACCGTCGCACGGTGGAACCCAGCCGATGCTCTGAAAATCGGATGCACTGCACGGTTCCAGTGTTAATTTGGTGAGCTGTTCGTCGAGTTTACTAGTATCTTCTGCATAGTTTTTGGGTAGGCGGTAGATCTGGAGATTCTTAAACCACATGTGTCGGACTCAAAAAAAAATGGGAATTATAGGGCTGAACGTGGGGCTTATCCGGTTGATTTGAAATTTTCTGAGGCTTGATTTCCTGGGAGTGTTGAATGAGTCCTGCCGTGTGGTTCATAATGGAGGCATGAATGAATCAGAGCCTATCGATCCGCGTCGTCGGATTCGCGAACTTATTGCCATCCCGGAGAGGGATCGTACCGATGAACAATGGGATGAGCTGAACGAACTCGAAATTCGTACAGCACCCGGAAACCGGGAGTAAGATCGACCACCGGATCGATCGCCCGATAAGCGGCCGGGTTCTTCCGTGCATGGTCGTCGCTCCGAGCGTAATCAAGGTCCAAAGAATAACGGACCAAGGCCAGATACAAGGCCGGATACAAGGCCAGATGCCAGGACCGATTCGCGGCCACCGCAGGAGGCGAGGGTTGATGGTCGACCGCCCAAACGGCAGCACCGTCGGCCTAAACGTCCGCCGGTCGAAACCCCCGGCAGTACCTGATTGCCGGTTCCTGCGAAAGCCAAGAAACCCGAGTCTCATTACTCGGGTTTTTTATTTGGCGATCTACGAAAATATGCCCTGAAAGCCAATATCCATGCGGTTCCCAGGCCAGCCGCCAGCTGTGTCGCGTTAACTGACGGTCTCGCTCGGAAGCCAGAGGCATTTGCCCTTGCTTTCTTTCTGGATTGCCGAAAGTAGTTGCTCGTGATGAGCAAGTTCTTCTTCACTGGCGTGCAGGATGCACTGTGCCTTGCGTTGGCCGCCAGCCTGCGTTTGTTCTGTGGTTTTGACCTGGCCCGCGTTGTCGTTGGTGAGATCCATGATCAGGCTTTCCTGACCACGGGTCATCGCCACATAAACCTCAGCAAGAATTTCGGCGTCGAGCAAGGCGCCGTGCAGGGTGCGGCGCGAGTTGTCGACGCCATAGCGATCGCATAGCGCGTTGAGGTTGTTTTTCTTGCCCGGATGCAGATCCTTGGCCATGCGCAAGGTGTCGTGCACCCCGTGGCACACGGTGCTGATCGGTGCCATATCGAGCAGAGCAAGTTCGGCATTCAGAAAGCCGATGTCGAATGGTGCGTTGTGAATAATCAGTTCGGCGCCACGCACGAAGTCGATAAATTCGGCGGCGATATCGGCGAAAAGCGGCTTGTCTTGAAGAAAGTCGAGGCTAATGCCGTGTACCGCGAGCGCTCCGGCGTCGATGTCGCGCTGCGGGTTGATGTAGCGGTGAAAGTGCCGGTTGGTCAGGCGTCGGTTACGCATTTCGACACAGCCTATTTCGATGATTCGGTGTCCAAGTTTGTGCTCCAGGCCGGTCGTTTCGGTGTCGAGGAAGATTTGGCGCATGGTGGGTATCCGGGCAAGTGTTTTTAGGGTTGCGCTACACGGCGCGAGGCCAGCAACTCGTCGATTCCGCGATTGGCCAACAAATCGGCGCGTTCGTTGCCGGGATGTCCGGCGTGGCCTTTGACCCATAACCACTTGATTTCATGTTGCTTGGCCAGGCCGTCAAGAATTTGCCAGAGATCGGCGTTCTTTACCGGTTTTTTGTCGGAGGTGCGCCAGCCATTGCGCTTCCAGTTGTGAATCCACTCGCTGATGCCTTTTTGTACATATTGCGAGTCGGTATGCAGTTTCACCACACAACGACATTTGAGCGATTCAAGTGCGCGGATGACAGCGGTGAGTTCCATGCGGTTGTTGGTCGTCGCTTGCGCGCCACCGTACAACTCTTTTTCCATGTCACCGAAGCGCAGCAGCGCGCCCCATCCGCCGAGACCCGGATTCCCTTTGCACGCCCCATCGGTAAATATTTCCACAACGACTTCAGACAAGCTCAGATTCCTTTTGGGTAGTGCGATGAACAGGAGTTTTTTGTGCGGCCGGGGCAACCCGGCCTTGTGCGGCCAGGCGTTCTTTCCAACTCGGCATGATCAAACGCATGCTGTGCACACGTTTTTTGGCGAGCAGAAAGTACACGCCGCCCGCGAGCGGCCACCAGCGATCACCCGCTGCTTCCATAAAATGAAAACGATCTAACCATTTTGGACTTTGCAACGGCGGTGCATAACAGGATAAGCGCCCGGCTACGACCTCCAGCCCCAGCAGCGCTAACCAATCTTTCACGCGCGGCAACGCGATGAAATTGCCACGCCACGGATAATCCCCACAGCGGCGCTTCATAAGATGGCCCACTCCCCACCAACTTATCGGGTTAAAGCCGGTGATGATGACATGCCCCTCGGGCATCAATACCCGCTCCACCTCGCGCAACACTTGATGCGGCGTGGCGGAAAATTCCAGCACATGCGGCATGAGCGCGAGATCGATACTCTGGCTCGCAATAGGCAAATGATTAAAATCAGAAATGATTCTGGCGGGTTGATGCCCATCAAGGTTGAGCCGCAGCGGAATACGGCTGGTACGCAATAGATCATGTTGCGGCAAACCCAATTGCAGCGCGTTGAAACCAAATATATCGCTCACCGTCTCATCCAGATAGGCTTGCTCCCGCGCTAGCACGTAGCCACCCAGCGTAGTCTCGAACCATTGTCGCGCATCCCGCCGACGCTCAATATGATTTGACAAGTTGCTTCTCTCCTTCAAACATACGCTTATGCCAAACCTTCAAGTGATTCCTATCCCGGCCTTCGACGACAATTACCTGTGGCTGCTGGT
>JANNNT010000665.1:0-2139 GCA_031398685.1 Rhodocyclaceae bacterium
ACGCATCGCGTGCTCGAACCCCAAGGCGTGCTTCCGCAAGGCGCGTGGAAAATCGATAACTCCATGGAACTCTACGACAACGAGATCCTGATCGACGTGTCGAACCTCAATATCGACGCGGCCAGCTTCACACAGATCAAGAACGAGGCGGGCGGAGACGAGGCGCGTGTCGCGGAAATCGTTCTTGGCATCGTTGCCCGGCGTGGCAAGCATCACAATCCGGTGACGGGTTCCGGCGGCATGCTGATTGGCACGGTTCTGCAGATCGGACCGGCGCTCGCCGGAAAATCCGACCTCAAGGTCGGCGACAAGATCGCCACGCTGGTTTCGCTCTCGCTGACGCCGCTGCGCATCGACGAGATCAAGAAGATCCACATGCACAAGGATCAGATCGAGATCAAGGGGCGGGCCATCCTGTTCGAAACCGGTCTTTACGCCAAGCTGCCGGATGATATCCCGGAGAAAATGGCGCTCGCCATTCTCGACGTTGCTGGTGCGCCGGCGCAAACCGCGCGCCTGGTCCAGGCTGGCGATACGGTGGTGATCATCGGCGGTGGCGGAAAATCGGGCACGCTGTGCGTTTATGAAGCGAAAAAGCGTGCCGGGTCGACGGGTTGCGTGATCGGAGTCTCGCCGTTCGAGAAAGATTGCCAGCGCATGAAAGCACTGGGCTGGGTGGACCATACCCTGCAGGTCGACGCGACCAATGCCCTGGCCTTGATGGACGCTGTTGCCGATGTCACCCAGGGAAAAATGGCCGATGTGGTGATCAACTGCGTCAACATCCCCAACACCGAAATGGGCAGCATTCTGGCGGCCCGTGAACGGGGCAAGATCTACTTCTTCTCGATGGCGACCAGCTTCACGGCGGCGGCGCTGGGCGCGGAAGGCGTGGGCAAGGACGTGGAAATGATCGTCGGCAACGGCTACGCCAAAGATCACGCCGAGTTTTCTCTGGCCTTGCTGCGCGAAAGTGAAAAACTGCGCCGATTATTTGAAGAACTCTACGTCTGAGCCACGGCCAGCGTTGCGCACATGAACACCACCGGGAGCGTGCTCTGGCGTCAAATCCAGACCAGTGAAATGGGCACGCTCGCCGTAATGGGAATGAGCAAGAACACCGGCAAGACGGTGGCGCTCAATCATCTTTTGGAACAGGCAGCCGTTGCTCAGGTTAGCGTAGGCGTCACCTCGATCGGGCGCGACGGGGAAGACCGCGACCAGGTTTTCTTCATTCCCAAGCCGCCCATCCGGGTCTGGCCGGGAACGATTGTGGCCACTGCCCGCGCCACCCTGCAGCGCTCGAAAGTTCGCTGGAAACTCATCGGCTCGGCCGATATCGACAGTCCGATGGGCGAAATCCTCGTCGTCAAAGTGTTTGACCATGGCGAGATGGAAATTGCCGGTGCGTCCCGCGGTAGCGACCAGCGCAAGGTCATCAAGCGACTCAGGCAATGCGGTGCGTCGCTGGTGATGCTCGACGGCGCACTGGGGCGCAGCCAGCACGCCTCCCCGGCGATTGCCAACGGCGTGATTCTGGCCACGGGGGCCGCCATCGGCGGGGGTATTCAGGACGTCATCCGTAAAACGCGCGACCGGCTGGCCATTCTGAGCATTGAGCAACTGGACGAAGAAGCGAAAGCCCTTTGCCAATCGGTGTTTGAAAAGGGCCGCGTTGGTCTGTGGAACAGCCAGGGCGAGAGCGTGTTTCAGGCTGACATTGCCACGCTCAATGCGGGAGCGACGCTGCTGCAGTACCTCGACTGCGATGTGGCCACCATCGCGCTCAGCGGCGCGGTCGGGCGCTCGCTGTGGTTGGCGCTTGGCACACTGGCTTCGCGTCACCCCGGCCTCACTGTAGTCGTCGCCGATGGCACCAAGCTGTTTGTCGAGAACGCCGATCTCGTGACCTTTCAGAAACTCGGCGCCAAACTGCTCGCGTTCAACGGGATCAAAATTGTCGGCATTACCCTGAATCCGTTTTCTCCCCTGGGCGGCAGCTTCGCGGCAGAGGAATTTCTTGACGCTGCGCGCAATGCTTTTTCGGGTTACCACGTCAGCGATGTCATGTTTGAGAACAATGAAAACAAGAGGAGAAACTAGATGAGCCACTTGAACTTGGATCGGGCGCAGATTGAC
>JANNNT010000671.1:0-4174 GCA_031398685.1 Rhodocyclaceae bacterium
GCGCAATATCGTCATTCGCCTCACGGCAAAGTATCCCGGCCAAACCGTACAAACCAGCGCACTTGAAGCCGAACTGGATTTGCAGGACGAACCCCTCGCACCGATCACCGCACCGCCATCACTGGTTAGCGCAGAGAGCGATGCGCTCATCCTCGCGGCAAGCCGGCACCTGCAGCAGCCGGAACCGTTCAGTCTGGATCGGCTCCTCGCCGACACCGAGCGAAACTACATCGAAGCCGCGCTGCGCCTGGCTCATGGCAATGTCAGCCAGGCCGCCCGCCTGCTCGGCATCAACCGCACGACGCTGTACAACCGCATGGAATCCTTTGCCAAGGAGCAGTAATGTATCTTGACCATTTTGGACTCCGCGAAGCCCCATTCCGCATCACCCCGCATACTGAATTCTTCTTTGCCGGTGCCAACCGGGGAGCCACCCTCGAAGCACTGATCTACGCCATCACCCACGACGAAGGCATCGTCAAGGTCAGCGGTGAAGTGGGCAGCGGCAAAACAATGCTCTGCCGGATGCTGCTGGAGAAGCTTCCGGACAACGTGGAAACGGTCTACCTCGCCAACCCTTCGCTGTCGCGTGACGAAATTTTCCACGCCATCGCCGAAGAATTGCAGACGCCCCTGCCAGAAAGCCGATCCCACCTCCTGTTGCGTGCCCTGCAGGACCGACTACTGGATATTTACGCCGCCGGGCGCCAGGTTGTGGTCATGATCGACGAGGCACACGCCATGCCGCCGGAGACGCTGGAAGAAATCCGCCTGCTCTCCAACCTTGAGTCAAACCGGCACAAACTCCTGCATATCGTCCTCTTCGGCCAACCGGAGCTCGACGATCACCTCAGCGAAACAAGCATGCGCCAGTTGAAGGAGCGGATTACGCACAACTTTTCTCTGGAACCGCTGCTCCGCAACGACATCGGTAGTTATGTGATGTTCCGTATCCGGGCAGCGGGGTATCGCGGACCGGATCTGTTCACCCCCGGCGCCATACACCTCATCTGCAAGGCTTCTGAGGGTCTGACACGACGCATCAACATACTCGCCGACAAGGCACTGCTCTCGGCCTTTTCAGAAGATAAGCACCAAATTGACAACAAACAGGTCAAGGCAGCGATCCGCGATGCCCAGTTCAACCCCATGCGTGAGGGCGACGCCACGCCGAAAACATGGCTGGTCGGCGCTGCCATTGTTACGGTCGTTGCCGTTTTAGCCTACCTCGCGGGGAGCTACAACTCGTCCAGCAACCCGGCAACCGTACCGACCTCTGCGACAGAAGCACCATCCGACCCCGTCGCCACCTCAAAACCTCCAACACCACCACCCGCCGCACCCGTCGCCACCCCGACGCCAATCGTAGCGGCACCTGAAATATCCACACCTGTCGCAGCAATCACCCCCGCAAACAAACCGCCGCCCCTTTCCGGACTCATCGCGTCAACTGAAGAATGGCTGAAAACTACGCCGGATTCACATTACTTCATCCAGTTACTCAGCACCGAGGGGAACAACCATCGCGATGTAGAGCTTTTCCTTGAAAACAACACCAAGTCGCTCGATTTACAGCAAATCCGTGTTTATCGCTCGAAACTGAGTGGGCGGGATCGACTCGGCGTCATTTACGGCGACTACCCCTCCAGTGAAGCCGCCGACACAGAACTGGCGACGCTGGCCAAGGTTAGCCCGACCAGCAGACCGTATATTCGAATGGTCAGCAAACTGCGCTGACTCAAAATACGACATCATTCGTTTTGACACTCAAGCAATATAAATCAGACACTTGAAGAAAACTCCTTACGTGATATGATAAATTCAATCCTTCGACGAATGAGATCAAGCATGCTGAGAATTGTTGGCGCCACCCTGACTGCGCTTCTCCTCGCGGCCTGCGCACCTTCAACGCTCAGCGGCGGCCCGTCGGCCGGACATCTACGCACGGAAGACGTCGCCAAAACACCGGGAGCGATCCCGCAACCCGTTCAACAAAGCGTTTCGCTCCCCAGACCCAAAGCCGCCGGAAAAACAGAGACCTATAGCGTCGTCGTCAACAACGTCAAGGTTCAGGATCTTCTCTTTGCTCTCGCCCGTGATGCCAAGCTGAACGTCGATATTCATCCCGGAATCACCGGCACGGTCAGCCTGAACGCCATCGACCAGACCCTGCCGCAACTGCTCAACCGCATTTCCAGACAGGCAGATATGCGCTTTGAACTGGACGGCCCCAATCTCGCGGTAATGCCTGACACCCCCTACCTCAAGAGCTATCAGATTGACTACATCAACATCGCGCGTGACGTCACCGGAACGGTATCCACCAACACACAAATATCGACCAGCGCGTTAGCGGCAAACAGCGGCGGAGCTGGCGGAGGAGGCAACACCTCGCGCATACAAATCGAAAACAAATCGAAAAACCGCTTCTGGGAATCCCTTGAAAAAAACGTAAAGGATCTGCTGTACGAAACGGACAAGATATTCCCCGAAGGTTCTACGGAAACGGTGACAGAGCAAAACAACTCACAAAGCACGACCGGCACGGGTGCACCAGCGGGCACATCCACAACCTCACGTATTGCACAGGCCGTGCAGACTTTGGCAGGTAGCCCGAATCCGGCGGCCATACAGAACACCGGAGCGACGCTCGTAAAACGCATGACCTTCCGCGAAGCGGCATCAGTGATTGCCAGCCCGGAGTCGGGGGTCATTACGGTTCGCGCCACCTCGCGGCAACACGAGAAAGTGCAGGAGTTTATTGACCGCGTGATGCGTAGCGCAAAAAGACAGGTGCTGATCGAAGCGACAATTATTGAAGTCAATCTGGGCGATAACTACCAGCAAGGAATCAACTGGGAAAAAGCGGATAGCGGCTTTATTAAACTGACACGCGCAGCAAACAGCGCGGATGTTGGTTCGACCTCGGACCCATTCAAACTGGTTTACAAAAACCTCTCAAGAGGTCTCGATGTTTTTGTGGATGTATTAAGCGGCTTTGGGACGACCAAGGTGCTGTCTAGTCCAAAACTGACCGTCCTCAACAACCAAACAGCGACGCTGAAGGTGTCGGAGGACTTTGTCTACTTCAATGTCAAGCAAGATATCGTTCCCGGCAGTACCAGTGGAGCCCTTAGTGCTACCTCCACGACCACGACACCCCAATCCGTTTCAATCGGTTTTTTCATGAGCCTAACTGCACAGATCAGCGATGATGATGTCGTCACGCTCAATGTTCGCCCGTCAATCTCTAGCATCTCCAGACTAGTTCCAGATCCAAATCCCGCGCTAATAAGCGGCGGGGTTACTTTAGTGAACAAGGTGCCACAAATCCGCACACGTGAAATCGAATCGATGCTGCGCATTCAAAGTGGTGATATCGCAGTACTCGGCGGACTAATGGAAGACCGGATGGACAACAGTAGCGGGCGTTTCCCCGGAGTGGGTGATATCCCGTTCTTCGGCGAAATATTCACGACCCGCAACAACGCCTCGTCAAAATCGGAACTCGTCATTGTCTTGCGTCCCACGGTCATCAAGGACGCCTCCTTCAACGGCGACTTCGGCAACTTCACGGCAACCCTGCCGGGCAAAGAGTTCTTCCAGACCGACAAGGTGTATCAACCCTTCTCGGGACCGAACCAGCTTCAAGAGCCGCTCAAATGAGCCTGCTCATGGATGCCCTCAAAAAGGCCGAGGAAGCCAAGCGGCTGGCCGCCGAGGGAAATGAGCCGGCTGTACCGGCCACTAAGCCCGAATTGACGCTCAAACCGATGGTTTCGTCGGCAAGTACGTATCCGGCGGGAACCTCGCTGCCTGATCTCTCACTGCACATCGATTCTGTCGACGCCGATCTGGCCGCCGTATCGACCGAAGCCCCCGTCAGGCGACGT
Source organism: Rhodocyclaceae bacterium (assembly GCA_031398685.1). Classification (GTDB taxonomy): domain Bacteria; phylum Pseudomonadota; class Gammaproteobacteria; order Burkholderiales; family Rhodocyclaceae; genus Propionivibrio. Next base: position 3,894 of record JANNNT010000671.1, read on the forward strand.
GCGCCGGAAAACACTGCAAGACCGCCCAGCACTGACCACCATGACGCGGCCGAGCGCACTGCAGTACGCAACGTCTTCACCGCAAAACAGCCTCCGAAATCGCGGGCTGGGCTTTGGCTGCTTCTTGGTCTGACGGTATTGGCCGCGCTGGGGATGGGCGCTTATTTCTGGTGGCAGCTGCAATCCGTTTCCGTCGGCTCACTGGCGCGATCAGCTCAGCCGCAGGAAGCGGCGCCAACCGCGCCGGTTCAGGCCTCGGCATTGGCTGTAGCCGAAGCAGC
>JANNNT010000727.1:0-3075 GCA_031398685.1 Rhodocyclaceae bacterium
AGGGAAACGGCGATCACCGCTAGCAGTATTTTGTTCTTCATTGTTTCTCCGATGAATATTCCGTACGGGCAGGCTGACATGATAATTGCAGATGGCTAAAGCAGCAGGGCAATCAAACCGGTCCATCCGGTCTGGTGCGAAGCGCCTGCCCCACGCCCCGTGTCGCCATGGAAATATTCGTAGAACAACAGATAGTCGCAGAAATTGGAGTCGGTCTGCCGCTGGCCATTTTCGGCGAAAACCGGCCGACGGCCGTCGGGTTGACGGAGAAACAGCCGTTTCAGGCGCTCTTTCAGTTCATCGGCAACCTCATCCAGGGTCATAAAATTACCTGACCCGGTGGTGCACTCAATCTTGAAGTCGTCACCGTAGTAGTGATGAAACCGTCTGAGCGATTCGATGATCAGGAAATTGACCGGCATCCAGATCGGGCCGCGCCAGTTGGAATTCCCGCCGAGAAGGCCGCACTCCGATTCGCCCGGAACATAGCTCACCGTCAACACCTGGTCTCCGTAAGAAAATGAGTAGGGGTGGTCCTGGTGATGTCGAGACAATGCCCGAATGCCATAGCGCGAAAGAAACTCGGTCTCGTCCAGCAGGCGACGCAAAACGGCTTTCATGCGATGGGCACGCAGGAGGGATAAAAGACGGCGCTCCCCGACGCCGGGAACATCCCAATGAGACACCAGTGCCGCCAGCTTGGGACGGTATTTCATCAGCCATCCCAGGCGGATGGCAAAGTCGGGCAATTTTTCCAGCAACTCGGGTTCAAGAATCTCCACGGCAAACAGCGGGATCAAACCAACCATCGAACGAATCTTGAGATGAATCGGCGCGCCGGCGTCGGGATTGAGAACGTCGTAGTAAAACTGATCGTCCTCGTCCCAGAGGCCCACGCCTCGATCGCCCATATTGTTCATGGCGTCGACGATGTCCAGAAAATGCTCGAAGAACTTGGTGGCAATGTCCTGGTAGACCGGGTTATGCAGCGACAACTCAAGGGCGATACGCATCAGGTTGAGGCTGTACATCGCCATCCAGGCGGTACCGTCGGATTGATTGATGAACCCGCCGGTCGGCAAGGGAGAACTGCGGTCGAAGACCCCAATGTTGTCCAGACCTAAAAAACCGCCCTGGAAAATATTGAGTCCCTGGGCATCCTTGCGGTTGACCCACCAGGTAAAGTTCAGCATCAGTTTGTGGAAGACTCGCTCCAGAAACGCCAGATCGCCCAGGCCGCCGTTGATTGCACGATCAATTTCAAAGACGCGCCACGTCGCCCAGGCATGAACCGGCGGATTGACGTCACCAAAGTTCCATTCGTAGGCGGGTAGCTGTCCGTTGGGATGCTGGTACCAGACACGCCCGAGCAGCAACAACTGCTGTTTGGCGAAGTCGGAATCCACGTGCGCCAGAGCGACACAATGGAAGGCCAGATCCCAGGCGGCGTACCAGGGATATTCCCACTTGTCGGGCATCGAAATGATGTCGGCGTTGTTCAGATGCCGCCACTCGGCATTGCGCGCATGCCGGCGCTCCGGTGGCGGCGCGAGCTGGCCGGGATCGCCATCCAGCCATTCTCCGATGTCGTAATAATAGAACTGCTTGCTCCACAGCATGCCGGCGTAGGCCTGACGTTGCACCAAACGGGCGTCTGCGTCCTGCACATCCCTCTGAACGATGGCGTAAAAAAGATCGGCTTCCGCAATACGGGCGGAAACGATTGACTCGAAATCGTCAAAAGGATCGGACATCGCATCGGGGGCCAGGCGCAACCGTAGCCGGACCGATCCGCCGGCCCGAACGTTCAGTGTGTAGCAGGCGGCAGCTTTGGTCCCCGCCAATAGCGGATTGACCGCCGCCAGATCGCCGTTCACGATGAATTCACTGAACGCATCCTTGAAGTAACCCTCTTTTTCGATGCCGTAGAGCAGACCAGCGTTGGTTTCGTTATCGCAAAACAACAGTTGCGGAGTCCCGTCGAAGTAAATGTGGTGCGGTGGCAGTTTCGGATGGCGTACTGCGATGCTGCCGTCACTGGCTACCGACAAACCCGGTCGGTCGTTGTCGCTTTTCCAGGACCAGTCATTGCGGAACCACGCTTGGGGAAGAACGTGCAACGGTGCGTCCTCCGGACCTCGGTTGTGCACAGTGATGACCATCAGCAGATCGTCCGGCGCCGCTTTGGCATAGTCGACGAAGACATCGAAATAGCGGTCTTCGTCGAACACACCGCTATCCATCAACTCGAACTCGGGATCCTGGCGTGTTCTGCGCGCATTCTCTTCACGCAGTTGCGCGTACGGAAACGCGACCTGCGGATATTTGTAGAGCATCCGCAGGTACGAATGCGTCGGCGTGGAATCGAGGTAGAAATACTCTTCCTTGACATCTTCACCGTGATTGCCTTCGCCGTTGCTGAGTCCGAACAGACGCTCCTTCAGAAAAGCATCCTTGCCGTTCCAGAGTGCAAGCGCGATGCACAGGCGCTGGTCCCTGTCGCAAACGCCGGCAATACCATCTTCGCCCCAGCGGTAGGCTCGGCTGCGCGCCTGATCAAAGCTCAGGTAGCTCCACGAGTCGCCGGTCGCGCTGTAGTCTTCCCTGACTGTTCCCCATTGGCGCTCGCTGAGATAGGGCCCCCACCGTCGCCACCCTCGCTCCTTGCCCGCAACGGTGGCCAGTCGCGCATGTTCCGGAGAAAGCGGTGAAGGCGCGGCATCGACTGTCGGATGCTCCTGTTGGGCGTGCTTTTTCTTCTGTGGCATTTTTTATCCTGAACCAGTGCGTCGGCAGACTCCAGGGAACGCTCGCGATTTCGCGATTTCCACCCACTTTCGATGGGTTTGTCGGCTCAAGGTTCGCCAAAACCGGCATGATCTTCAACGTCGTGGTGCGGCAAAGTCCGGCCGAGCCTGTTACCTGTTTGCGAAGCGTCGCACCAGCCAATGATCCACGGAGATCACCCCGGGGCCTCGGGCGATGATGAGCAGCAGCACGGTGGCCCATACGCCGTGGGTCGGATAGGCGTCAGGATAGACAAAGATCTGGATGGTCAGCGTCATTACCAGCAGG
>JANNNT010000007.1:0-11123 GCA_031398685.1 Rhodocyclaceae bacterium
CGTGGGGGAGCGGCCACCTTGTGGTTGTTGGTGATTACCGGGCCGGGATTCACACGCAGCCAGTCGATACACTGCTTGATGATGCGATTTGACTGGCGCAATTCCTCAACACGCACAAGGTAACGGTCATAGCAATCGCCAGTCACCCCGACTGGGATATCAAAATCGACACGGTCATAGACGGCGTAGGGCTGTTTCTTGCGCAGATCCCAAGCAATTCCCGAACCGCGCAGCATCGGTCCGGTAAAGCCCAACTGCATGGCGCGCTCAGGAGTCACGACACCTACATTGACCAGGCGCTGTTTCCAGATACGATTTCCCGTCAGAAGCGTTTCATATTCGTCAACAATTTTCGGGAAACGGGTAACAAAGTCATCAAGAAAGTCCAGCAAGGTGCCGCTACGTACTTCGTTGAGTTTGTTAACCTCGGCCGCGCTCTTCCACTTCGAGGCTTTGTACATCGGCATGCTGTCCGGCAGATCACGGTACACGCCACCGGGACGATAATAGGCTGCATGCCAACGTGAACCGGACACCGCTTCATAGCAGTCCACTAGGTCCTCGCGCTCTCGCATGGCGTAAAGCATCATGGTCATCGCGCCGACATCGAGTCCGTGCGCACCGATCCACAACAAATGATTCAGAACACGGGTAATCTCATCGAACATCACGCGAATGTATTGGGCGCGAATCGGCACCTCGATATCGAGCATTCTTTCGATCGCTAGACAGTACGCATGCTCATTGCACATCATCGACATGTAATCGAGACGATCCATATACGGAAGCGACTGCACCCAAGTTTTTGTTTCTGCCAGCTTTTCCGTCGCACGATGCAGCATTCCGATGTGCGGATCAGCGCGCATCACGACCTCACCGTCAAGTTCGAGCACCATGCGCAGCACCCCGTGCGCAGCCGGATGCTGTGGCCCGAAGTTAAGTGTGTAGTTCTGGATATCAGCCATTTTCCGCGTCCCCGTAGCTCTTTTCCCGAACGATGCGCGGAGTGACCTCACGCGGTTCGATGGTCACCGGTTGATATACAACACGCCGTTGATCGGGGTCATAACGCATCTAGACATAACCGTAAACCGGGAAATCCTTGCGGAAGGGATGTCCGATAAAACCGTAGTCGGTAAGAATCCGACGCAAATCGGGATGCCCCGGAAAAACAATCCCGTACAGATCGAAGGCTTCACGCTCAAACCAGTTAACCGAATTCCAGATCGAAACGATTGAAGGAATCGAGGGGAAATCATCGTCCGGAGCGAAACAGCGAACACGGACACGCCAGTTGTGTGAAATCGAAATCAGGTGGCTGACGGCGGCAAAACGTTTGCCGGCCCACTCGTCATTTCCGTAAGTAGAGAAATCGACCCCGCAGAGATCCATCAATTCCAGGAAATTCAGTTCCGGCTCATCACGAAGCGCCGTCATCACGTCAAGGTAATCGGATACATCAACATCAATGGTGATTTCACCCAAGGCAACTTGCAAGGATCCGATTCGATCTCCGAGATGTTTTTGCAGGTTCAGGCTAAGCACTTCAAGCTTGGCGGACATGACGAACTCTCGGTTGGTTTAACGGGCGATGGTACTGGTACGGCGAATCTTGTTCTGTAACTGGATCAGGCCATAAATCAGCGCCTCTGCAGTTGGCGGACAACCGGGAACATAGATATCGACAGGAACGATGCGGTCGCATCCCCGGACAACCGAGTAGGCATAGTGGTAATAACCACCACCATTGGCGCAGGAGCCCATGGAAATCACCCAGCGCGGCTCGGCCATCTGGTCATAGACTTTGCGCAGTGCCGGCGCCATCTTGTTGGTCAAGGTACCGGCAACAATCATTACATCGGACTGACGCGGACTGGGACGAAAAACAATGCCAAAACGATCCAGATCGTAACGCGAGCAGCCGGCATGAATCATTTCGATCGCACAACAGGCCAGTCCGAAAGACATTGGCCACATCGAGCCAGTACGAACGTAGTTGATCAGCTTGTCAGCTGTCGTTGTGATAAAGCCTTCCTGGAGAATGCCATCAATACCCATTGCTCACTCCCAATCCAGCGCACCCTTGGCCCAGGCATAAACATAACCGACGACCAGAATGATGATAAAAACCAGCATCTCGATGAAGCCAAACCACTTGATGGAATCAGTCTGGACAATCTCTTTGAAGATCGTCGCCCAAGGCACAAGAAAAGCCACTTCAAGATCAAAAAGAATAAACAGAATGGAGATCAGGTAATAACGCACATCGAACTTCATGCGGGCATCTTCGAAGGCCTCGAAGCCACACTCGTAAGGCGAAAGTTTTTCGCTATCGGGACGATGGGGTGCCACCACCAGACCGGTGATGACCGGTGCAATACCAAACACGGCACCAATCAGGATGAAGACAAATACCGGGAAGTAGTTTTCAAGCATGATCCGCCACGCTATCGCTCATGTTCAGTTTAGGGCCACCCTTACCGGATAACTCCATTTGGATTTGGTGCCGACGATGAGACTCGAACTCACACGACCTAAGTCACTACCCCCTCAAGATAGCGTGTCTACCAATTTCACCACGTCGGCACTATTACAGTCAGACGGCAGGGGAATCAAACGAGGGAAAACACACCCCCACCGCTGTCTTACAGTAAATCTATTTTGGAATATCTTTTGTCTTCGAGTCAGAATCCACGGGGCTTCCGGCCTTATCAGCACCCGCCGGGGCCGGTGTTGAAACAGCCTGCGATTTTACCGCATCCTGCATCACACTGCCAGTCGTTTTTGGCTTGTTTGAGGCAATGTAGGCCAACGAAAGGCTGGTCACAAAAAAGACGGCGGCCAGAACTGCCGTCGTCCGGCTAAGGAAGTTGGCCGCCCCCGTTGCACCAAACAGGCTACCCGAGGCACCACTACCAAAAGCCGCGCCCATGTCGGCGCCCTTGCCATGCTGAACCAGCACGAGACCGATAACGCCGATCGCTGCCAGAATGTGAATCAACAAAATTGTAGAAAACAGATATTCCATGATGTCTCTTTATTGGGCCGCTGCGCGACAAATTGCCAAGAAATCAGCCGCCACCAATGAAGCGCCGCCAATCAGGCCGCCATCGATATCGGGCATGCCAAACAGTTCGACGGCATTGGACGGCTTAACGCTACCACCATAGAGGATTTGCAGACCTTCGGAAACCTTGGCATCCGCACGTGCAATCTGGGAACGAATTGCCGCATGCACTTCCTGCGCTTGCGCAGAGGACGCCGTACGACCGGTTCCAATCGCCCAAACCGGCTCATAGGCAACGACAGCATCGGAGAACGCAGCGACACCGACACGCTTCAACACGGCGTCAATTTGTGCAGAAACCACCTCGACGGTCTGCCCGGCTTCACGCTGAGCCAGCGTTTCACCGACGCAAAGAACCGGATGCAAACCGGCCGCAAGTGCAGCAGCAAACTTCTCGGCCACGAGTGCATCGGACTCGCCGTAGATCGCACGACGCTCGGAGTGTCCAACGAGGACATAGCGACAGGCAAAATCCTGCAGCATGGCCGCACTGATTTCACCGGTAAAAGCGCCCTGTGTCTGTTCGCTGAGATTCTGAGCGCCCCAGACGACCGACGTGCCGGTCAAAACCGACTGCGCCTGCGCCAGATAGGGGAAAGGCACACAAACTGCGGCCAACATGCCACGTAATTCAGCCACGCCTGCAACGACGTCCTGAAGCAACTGCAGGTTGGTCTTAAGCCCACCATGCATCTTCCAATTACCCGCAACTAGCTTTTGGCGCATAGAACACCCCGTGCAAAAAGGGCGAATTATAGTCAAACACAGCCCCTGTGGTCAATCAAAAGCCTGTCGATGTATTTCCAGAAGCATGAGAAAGCGGCCGGTAAAAGCGGCCGCTACTCAAGCGCACACGCGGCCATCAGCCTATCCTTGCCAAGCTTGGCCGGTGAATTTTACGACGCCGTTACCTCACTCTGAAACAGCCTCACGAACTGCCGCTGCGAGTTGTTCGGCCGCTGCCTGAACCTTGTCCGCATCGCGTCCTTCGACCATGACCCGCAGCAAAGGCTCGGTTCCTGAGGCGCGCAACAATACGCGCCCTTCACCGTCAAGGCTCGCCTCGACCTTGTTCCGAACAGCGACAATCAGCGGATGAGCCTTCCATGAAAAACCCTTGACCAGCGGCACATTGATCAACACCTGCGGATACAGCACCAACTGTCCAAGCAAGGCCTCCAGATCGCCACCTTCCTCACGTAATGCAGACAGAACCTGCAAGGCAGAGACAATGCCATCGCCGGTCGTGTGCCGGTCAAGACAAAGGATGTGCCCCGAGTTCTCACCCCCATACGACCATCCCTTTTCCCGCAACATTTCCAGCACGTAGCGATCGCCGACCGCCGCTCGGCCAAAAGGCACATTCAACGCCGCCAGAGCATGCTCAAAGGCCAGATTGGTCATCAAGGTTCCTACGACCCCCGCTACCGCCCCCTGCCGCAGACGACTTCGCACGACAGCCAGAAGCAATTGATCTCCGTCATAAACGTTGCCCGAGGCATCGACCATCATCACGCGATCCGCGTCGCCATCGAGCGCAATGCCAAGATCAGCCCGTTGCGACAAGACCGCCCGGCTCAATGCTCCCGGAGACGTCGCTCCCACGTCTTTGTTGATATTGAGGCCATTCGGCTCTGCACCAATCGCCGTTACCTCGGCACCCAACTCATGAAAGACGTGCGGCGCGATGTGGTAGGCCGCGCCATGCGCACAATCGACAACGATCTTCAACCCGCGCAGATCGAGGTCATTCGGGAAGGTGCTCTTGCAGAATTCGATGTAGCGCCCCGCGGCATCGTCGATCCGGCGGACACGGCCGAGCTCGGCGGACTGCACGCAAACCAGCGGCGCATCAATCCCGTCCTCGATCTTCGCTTCCAGCGCATCTTCCAGTTTGGTGCCATGCGCTGAAAAAAACTTGATGCCATTATCGTAGAATGGATTGTGCGAGGCCGAAATGACAATCCCGGCCTGCAGGCGCAAAGCCCGTGTAAGGTAAGCCACGGCTGGCGTCGGCATCGGCCCGACCAGACAGACATCGACTCCCGCCGCAGAAAACCCGGCTTCGAGCGCCGCCTCCAGCATATAGCCAGAAATTCGTGTGTCCTTGCCGATCAGCACGGCCGGGCGTTCACCATCCTTGAGGTGACCACGCGCCGACTTGTCCGAAACAAGTACCTTGCCGGCCGAATAGCCGAGATGCATCACAAATTCGGGTGTAATCGGGTATTGCCCTACACGACCGCGCACACCATCGGTACCGAAATATTTTCTTGTCACTCGCACTCTCCTCACCGAGCCTGAACGGCAAGGCGTCAAAAATTGTCATTGTACTGAAACTTTTGACGATTAATCTACTGCAACAATTCATCCATTGGAGTAACCACCATGCTTGAAGCTGTGGTTCGAACCACATCTTTCCCGCTCTTTGTTGTCGACTCACAACCTATGGAATGGCAACAAACTGAAGAAATCGATCTTCTTGACGACATCGTCGATAACCGTCGACTGACGGGCGTTTTTCAACCGATCATCGATTTCCGCAACCATTCCTATATCGGTTTCGAGGGCTTGATTCGCGGCCCGAAAGACACACCGCTCCACTCACCGAAACAGCTCTTCGAAACGGCCGAACGGCACGGACTGAGAAGAAAACTGGAGCAGGCCTGCCGCGAAACCTTATTCCGGGCATTTGCCAAGTTGCAACTCCCCGGAAAGCTGTTCATCAATTCCAGCCCGGATTGCCTGGACGACGAATTTTTTTTCAATGGAGGCACGCCCGATCTGCTACAGCAAATCGGGATCAGCCCCGGCCGTGTGGTCATCGAACTGACTGAAAACCAGCGAATCAACGACTATCCGGACATTCATCGAGCGCTCTCGCATTACCGAAGCCTGGGTTACCAAATCGCCATTGATGATCTGGGTGAAGGTTTTGCCAACCTGCGCATGTGGTCAGAAATTCAGCCCGACTACGTCAAGATTGATCGACATTTCATCGATGGCATCGCAGAGGACAAACTAAAGCACCATTTCGTGAAAGCGATGCAGAATCTTGCGGAATCCTGCTCCGCCAGAATCGTTGCCGAAGGCATCGAAAACGAGGCTGACTGCCTTGCCGTACGTGATCTCGGCATCGCCCTGGGCCAAGGCTATCTGATTGCGATGCCTGCTGCAGAGCCACAAACCCTACCGGACGAAAAGATAATCAGCATTGTCAGGCAACGGGGTATTGTCGTTTTTCCGTCCGCGCTCTCACCGTCAGGGAACGTAACCGTCCGCAGCCTGATACGCCCGGTAGAAGCTGTCCCGCCGCAAACCTTCAACGACGAGGTCTATCGTCGATTCGATACCGACCCTGATCTGATGTCCATGCCCGTGGTATCGAATGGAACACCGCTGGGGCTGATCAATCGGCATGAAATGGTAGACCGCATGGCGCGACCTTACCGGCGCGAGTTGTTTGGTCGAAAATCCTGCATGCAATTCATGGATCCCATGCCGCTGTGCATTGACGAAGATTCCTCGGTTCAAGAAGCCGCGCTGATCATCAGCCGCTCAGCGCGCCACCATATCTACGATGGTTTTATCGTGACCCGAAATGGTGGATATATTGGAATCGGAAGCGCACACGACTTGATGGGCATGATTACCGAGATGCAGATCCAAGCCGCGCGCTACGCCAACCCACTGACGCAACTGCCGGGCAACGTTCCGATCAACGAACATATCGAACGGCTGCTGGAGCGGAAAATCAGCTTTCACGCCTGCTATTTCGACATTGATCACTTCAAGCCATTCAATGATGTCTTCGGCTATCGCAAGGGTGACGACATCATCGTTCTTCTGGCGCAAACACTGGTCGAGGTCATCAACCCACTGATTGATTTCTGCGGCCATATTGGAGGCGACGACTTCATGGTGCTGTTCCAAAGCGCGGATTGGGAGCATCGATGCTGGGAAGCGCTGGGTCTTTTTGATCAGCGAATCGCTGAAGCGGCTGCAGACACGGATCAATTCACTGACCTGCTTAACGGCAGCGGCTATTTCGCCGAAAACCGGCGCGGCCAGATGCAGTTTCATTCGCTGCCCACACTCTCAGTTGGTGCAGTGCCCGTCGGTGTCGACTCCTTCGAGTCACATCGCGAGATCTCGGCAGCGGCAGCCGAAGCGAAGAAAAACGCCAAGAAACTGGCCGGCAGCAGTCTCTTTGTCGAACGCCGCCAGACTCACTCCTGACCTCGCGGAACCGGTTCTTCATGAGTCTGTAAAGTTTCCGTCGCACCCTTAGCAAAGCAGGTGCAGAAAACGATCGCCCACCTCGATTCATCGGCCTGTAACCCAAACAACGCATCCCTGTAACACAAGCCGGGCACTATTGGCCGCATGCCAATAGTCCGCTCGATTTTCCTCTCTGACATCCACCTCGGCACGCGTGCCTGCCAGGCCGACCGGCTGCTCGACTTCTTGCGCGAGTACGAAACCGAGAATCTCTTCCTGGTCGGCGACATTGTCGATTTCTGGTCGATGAGTCGCAGCATCTGCTGGACGCCCGCACAGAACACTTTTGTACAGAAGATCCTGCGCCGTGCGCGGCGCGGTGAGCGGGTGGTGTTCATTCCAGGCAATCACGACGAAGCGCTGCGTGAGTATGTTGGCATCGCCTTTGGCGACATCGAAGTGGTCTCGGAGCATGTGCATCAGCTCGCCGATGGGCGTCGTTTCCTTCTTCTGCATGGCGACGAATTTGACCAGATCACACGCCATCATCGCTGGGTCGCGGTACTTGGCGATGTCGCCTACAACCTGCTGGTCAGGCTCAACGGTTTGATTTCCTACGCACGTCGTCGCATGGGCATCTCCGGCTACTGGTCGCTGGCCGGTTACGCCAAACGGCGAGTCAAGAAGGCGCTGCAGTTCGTCTTCGATTTCGAAGACGCGGCGATTCACAGCGCACGCCAGCGGGGCCTCGACGGCATCATTTGCGGCCACATCCACTGCGCTGCGATCCGCAAGGTGGGTGAACTGACTTATGTGAATTGCGGCGACTGGGTCGATAGTTGCACTGCGATCGTCGAACTTAACGATGGATCGCTTGAACTGATCGCCTGGGGCAGTACGAGTCAGATTGCCGAACAGATTATTTCAGCATCACAAACAGAGGAAGCTGCATGCGTATCCTGATGGTCTCGGATGTCTATTTTCCACGTATCAACGGCGTATCAACGGCGATCCAGACCTACCACGAGGCCCTCGCAACCTGCGGTATTGAAGTCAGCCTCGTGGCGCCCGACTATGGCCGTGAGTGCCACGAACCATGGATCAGTCGCGTGTCGGCCCGACCGGTCCCACGCGACCCCGAGGACCGGCTGATGCGTTGGGGCGCCATGCACACGGCCGTTGATGCCGCCGTCGCGCGCGGCTGTGATCTAATCCACGTGCAGACCCCTTTTCTCGCGCATTACGCCGGCCATCGGGCAGCACGCCGCGCCAGGCTGCCGGTGATCGCCACCTATCACACGCTGTTCGAGGAATATCTGCAGCACTACGCACCCTTTGTTCCGACTGGCTGGCTGCGCAGCATGGCCCGCCGTTTCTCGCGTTCGCAGTGCAACGCGCTCAATGCCGTAATCGTTCCTTCGCAGGCAATTCATCAGCGTCTCTCCGAATACGGCGTCAAGACGCCTTTGCATATCCTGCCGACCGGCATTCCGGTCGGGCGCTTTAGCGGCACAGGGCGCGAGGCCTTCCGTGCCCGCCACGGCATTGAACAGACGCGCTTGGTGGCACTCTATGTCGGTCGTGTCGCACATGAGAAAAACATCGATTTTTTACTCGATGTGGTCGCCCTGGCACGCGAAACATTGCCTGAGTTGCTGCTGCTCATCGCAGGAGAAGGGCCCGCCTTGCCCGCTTTACACGAATCGGTGTCGAGACGCGGCTTGAGTCCAAACGTGCAGTTTCTCGGCTATCTTGATCGCCGCAACGAGTTGCCCGACTGCTATGCCGCTGCCGACATCTTCACCTTCGCCTCGCGCACCGAAACACAAGGTCTGGTGCTACTTGAAGCGATGGCGGCCGGATTGCCGGTGGTGGCGCTGGCCGCAATGGGAACGATCGACATTCTCGGCTCACGACGCGGCGCTCGGGTTCCCGAAGACAATCCTATGGCGTTTGCGCGTGAGGTGATCAATGTCCTGCGCGACATCGACTTGCGAGGCCGTCTCTCCCGTGACGGGCGCGACTACGCGAACGAGTGGACGGACGAAACGCTGGCCGGTCGGATGGCAGACCTCTACCGGCAAATTTATCAGGCCCAGCGGAGTGGCGTATGAATTCACCTAACGAAAGTCCGTTCAAGGGTAAAACCGGCCTGCGCAGAGTATGGAACGCCTTCCACTACTCCCTTTCCGGCCTGCGCGCGGCCTACACCTGCGAAGACGCCTTCCGCCAGGAGGCCCTGCTGGCCGCCTTGCTCATACCGCTGGCGTTGTATCTGCCGGTCGGTGGCCTCGGACGGGCGCTGATGCTCTCAAGCGTGCTGCTGGTGCTGATCGTTGAGCTGCTCAATTCGGCGGTTGAAGCCACCGTCGACCGGATTTCGCTGGATAACCACCGTCTGGCCAAACGCGCCAAGGACATCGGCAGCGCCGCCGTGCTCTTTTCGCTGATCAATGTAGTGGCCGTCTGGGCTTGCGTGTTAAAGGAGTTAGTTGATGCCACGCCTTGATCTTGCCATCGTTACCGAAACGTACCCGCCTGAAGTCAACGGCGTTGCGATGACTATCGGTCGTCTGGTTGAAGGTCTGCGCAGCAACGGCCACCGCGTGCGCGTCGTCCGGCCCAGGCAGTACGCATCTGATTCAGGGAGCCACCCCGATGAGGGCGGCGAGTGTAGTGACATGGTCCTTCCCGGTTTTCCCATGCCCGGCTATGCAGGCCTGCGCTTCGGTCTTCCGGCCAAGCGTCGCCTCTGCGCCGCTTGGCGTGCAGCCCGGCCGGATGCGGTCCACGTGGTGACCGAAGGGCCACTCGGCTGGTCGGCAGTCGCCGCTGCACGCGTGCTTGACATACCGGTGACCTCAGGGTTTCACACCAACTTTGATCGCTACAGCCGGCACTACGGCATCGGCTGGCTACAACCCTCCGTCGCCGCCTATCTCCGCAGTTTTCACCGACGCACAAGGGCGACACTGGTGCCGACCGAATCACTGGCCGCCAGTCTGGCCGGTGAAGGGTTGTCCGGCGTGCGCGTGGTTGGCCGTGGTGTTGATGTCGAACTATTTGATCCGGCCCGGCGCAACGACGCTTTACGCGCCGGCTGGGGTCTGGCTGCCGATGATCTTGCCGTGCTTCACGTCGGCCGTGTTGCGGCCGAGAAAAACATCGGACTTGCGCTGCGCGCCTTCGCGGCGATTCAGGCACGCCGTCCGCGCGCCCGCTTTGTAGTGGTCGGTGACGGACCTCTGCGAGCCAGACTACAGCGACAGTATCCGGAGCACCACTTTGCGGGGCAACGCACGGGCATCGACCTGGCGACTCACTATGCATCGAGCGACGTTTTTCTCTTTCCCAGTCTCACTGAAACCTTTGGCAACGTGACTCAGGAAGCCATGGCCAGCGGTCTTGCCGTGCTTGCCTTTCGCAGCGCAGCAGCGGCGGAGATAATCGTCGATGGCGAGAATGGTCGAACAATAGCGCCGGGCGACGATGCGGCATTCATTCAAGCCGCCGAGGCGGTGACTCAAAACTGCGTGGCAATGCGCAACCTGGGTGCGCGTGCTCGCCAGAGTGTATCGGCTTGCGGCTGGGATGCCGTCTCGCTACGCTTTGAAGCGGTGCTGCGCGAAGCCATCGGCGCCAGCACGTGACCACCAATTGAAACCGGTCACGGGCAATAACGGACACTGCCTGCCTCTCAGCGCCAGGGTTTCCGGCTTGACATAAACGTGCGCAACTCGGAATTCAGCGAGATGATCAGAAGCTGGGTTCGACCGGCAATCCAGCCCCGGGTCAGCGAATCCGGTTCGGTTTTCGGATGTATTTCCTTGATCAG
>JANNNT010000031.1:0-2924 GCA_031398685.1 Rhodocyclaceae bacterium
GTCACCAGGTCGTCGCGACGCACGCGGACGCACCACGAGCTGTTGATGTGGACGATGGCGCCGTTCTCCAGTTCGAAGGTGGCGTAGGCGGCGTCATCGGCGGTCGCCTTGTAGGGCGCACCGTGTTCGTCGAGGCGTTGCGGAATGTGGGTTGAACCCATGCAGGAGACACTCTTGATCGAACCGAAAATGTTGTCCACGACATAGCGCCAATGGCACAGCATGTCGAGGATTATTCCGCCGCCGTCTTCCTCCCGGTAGTTCCATGAGGGGCGCTGTGTCGGCTGCAGGTCGCCTTCGAATACCCAGTATCCGAATTCCCCGCGAACCGAGAGAACCCGGCCAAAGAAGCCTGCCTCGTTCAGCATCTGCAGCTTGAGCAGACCGGGCAGCCACAGTTTGTCCTGGACCACGCCGTGCTTGATGCCTGCCAGCTTTGCCGTGCGATACAGATCGAGGGCCTCAGCTAGATTGGTCGCAACCGGTTTTTCGAAGTAGACGTGTTTCCCGGCGGCGATTGCGCGTTTGAGCAGGGGAGGGCGCGCCTGTGTGGTCGCTGCATCGAAGAAAATCGTGTCGTCCGGGTTGCCCAGCGCCGCCTCAAGGTCGGTGGTGGTGCGCGCGATGCCGTATTGCTCGGCCAGCGCCTGGATTTTTTCGGCGTTGCGCCCGACCAGAATGGGGTCCGGCATCAGGCGGTCGCCGTTGGCCAGCACGACGCCCCCCTGTTTTCGGATCTCGACGATGGAACGGATCAGGTGCTGGTTCATCCCCATGCGCCCGGTGACGCCGTGCATGATGATGCCGATGCGGTGCTGTGCCATTATTTTCTCCAAAAATCGATGGTTCGGTGGTGTCGTGTTCTGCGGGAATGCCCGCGCCAGTCAGCTCATCGCGCCAATGCTCGGCCATCCGCCGAAAAAGCATGGCAACTCGCTTCGGGCAGGCGCACCCGAACCGTATCGCCGCGTTTGATAGTGCTTTGCCCCACGATCTGGACGACCAGCGATTGCTGCGCGCTCAGTGCGCCGTAGAGCACCGTGTTGCCGCCGAGCTGTTCGGTCAGCGCCACCTGCATGGGCAGTCCGTCATTGCAGAGTTCCACATGTTCGGGGCGGATGCCGAGGCAAACCGGTGTGCCCGGCGCCAACTCTTGTGTGGCTGTCGGTGCAGTTACGAGTTCTCCGCCCTTGAGCTTGGCCTGCAGGCTGCTCCCTGAATACCCAGTCAGGCTTCCCTCGAGAAAGTTCATCTTCGGGCTGCCGATGAATCCGGCGACAAAGCGATTTGCCGGCTTGTTGTAGAGGTCAAGCGGCGAGCCGGCTTGTTCGATCACGCCATCACGAAGGACGACGATGCGGTCGGCCATGGTCATGGCTTCGACCTGGTCGTGGGTGACATAGATCATGGTGACGCCAAGGTCGGCGTGCAGTTTGGACAGCTCGACCCGCATCTGGACGCGCAACTCGGCGTCGAGATTGGACAGGGGTTCGTCGAACAGGAAGAGTTTCGGTTCGCGCACGATGGCGCGGCCAATGGCCACGCGCTGGCGCTGTCCGCCGGACAGGGCCTTGGGCTTGCGCTGAAGATAGGGTTCGATCTTGAGCAGGCGCGCGGCGTGCTGGACACGCCGATCGATGACATCCTTCTTTTCACGAGCGGTCTGCAGGCCAAAGGCCAGGTTGTCATAGACGCTCATGTGCGGATACAGCGCGTAGGATTGGAAAACCATGGCGATCTTGCGTTTGGCCGGTGCGACTTCGTTCATGCGCTCGCCATCAATGCGCAGCTCGCCGCCGGAGATTTCCTCCAGCCCGGCAATCATGCGCAGCAGTGTTGATTTTCCGCACCCGGATGGCCCGACGAAAACGACGAATTCGCCGTCCTCGATGTCCAGATCGACACCATGAATGACTTCGGTCGTTCCATAACGCTTGACGATATCGCGCAGACTCAGATTAGACATGGGTCACCGCTCTTGAAAAACCGCCCGTCCGGGGCATCCAGTTGCTGTACTTCGGGTGTTCCATTCCAATCGGGAGAGTCACCGGGTTACCGGTTTCCCCGGAGTGATAGATGGCGGTAATCAGTTCCAGCGAGGCGCGTGCGTCGGCGATGGAAACGGGTTTTTCGGCGCCCTCGGTGACGGTCGCGTGGATGCGGATGAACTGGCCTTCGAAGGATTCCAGGGTTGGTACGTAGCTTTCGAGCGCGTCCGCGATCGCGGCGTCAATTTCCGGGGTTTTCCCTTTGAAATGCCAGGGCTCCTTGCCGGGGCGATAGTGATCCGGACTGTCGCTGATCACCGTCATGTCCGAGAAAACAAAGCACAGGCGCGAACGTTCTTCCGCCGCCCCCAGTGTTGCCGACAAGGTGGCCGAGGAGCCGTCTTGCATTTCAACGGCGATGGCCGCGCAGTCTTCGACCTCGACATCATTCACCCGCGTAGCCAGGCGCGCATAGACATTCTTAACCGGCCCATTGACGTAGGAGAGAATGTCGTGGGCATGCGAAGCGTGCGTCAGGCAGCACCCGCCTTTCTCCGTCGCCCACTTCCCGCGCCAGGCGACGGCGTAATAGTCTGCGTCGCGTCGCCAGTGCGTCTCGATGGTGGTTACCAGGGCTTTGGAGCCAAACCCCTTGGCCTGGAGGTATTTCAGTTTTTGCAGGCCGTTACCGAAACGGTACTGGAAAATCGGGAACAGCATGCCTTTGGCCGCTTTTTCCGCTTTCTCGACGGCGTCGGCCTCGTCCAGCGAGCCAACCAGCGGCTTCTCACAGATGACGTGCAGGCCAGCGGCGAGTACTTGTTCAATCAGCGCCAAGTGAGTGTTCGGCGGGGTACAGATGTCGATGATGTCCAGATCGCCGCTCGACAGCAGGTCGCTGATCTGTGTCGTATAGCGCGCGACGCCGGACGTTGC
>JANNNT010000044.1:0-9656 GCA_031398685.1 Rhodocyclaceae bacterium
AATTGCTCCAATTTTATGGTGCCCCGAGCCAGAGTCGAACTGGCACGCCTTGCGGCGCGGGATTTTGAGTCCCGTGCGTCTACCGATTCCGCCATCGGGGCAACGCTCTAAATCTATTGCAATAATAATTTCAGTTCAACAACTTCTGCGCTTAACAATTTTACTATCTAAGCATTTGATTTATAAAGTATAATAGTTATCTACGCTACTTTTTAGAATCCAGTGCGTCGACCAATGTCGCCATCCTGACTCGGGTTCATATGTGCCGAAGCGAAGGAGGCGAATTATCCTCGATTCGTCCCTAACCGACAAGCCGCTCCGCAGACAATTTTTCGCATGCTTATTCTTAACGACTTTGATTTTCACCTTCCACCCGAACTGATCGCCCAGCACCCGGCTATCGAGCGCACGGCCAGCCGTTTGCTACATCTTGACCACGGAATACGGCATGACCGGCAATTTGTCGACCTGCCGCAACTCATCGAACCCGGCGATCTGCTCGTTTTCAACGATACCCGGGTGATCCGGGCGAGGCTCTTCGGACAGAAGGAAAGCGGCGGCCAGATCGAGGTGATGATCGAGCGTATCGTTGATCGCCACCAGGCTGTCGCGCAGATTCGCGCCAGCAAGTCACCCAAACCGGGCAGTCGGATCATTCTCGAAAACGCCTTTACGCTTACGGTGAGAGGCCGCACGGGAGAGCAGTGCGAGTTTTTTTCGCTCGAACTGGTTGGCGATGGCGATCTTTACGCGCTGATCGAGCAGAACGGCCATTTGCCGCTGCCACCTTACATCACGCATGACGCAGAAACTGACGACGAAACGCGCTACCAGACGGTGTTTGCCCGCCATCCCGGAGCAGTAGCTGCGCCCACGGCCGGATTGCACTTCGACGAGGCCATGCTGGCGCAACTCGCTGAGCGCGGTGCCGAACTCGCCTGGCTGACGCTGCACGTGGGCGCTGGCACCTTCCAGCCGGTGCGTGTTCACAATTTAGCCGAACATCACATGCATTCGGAACGGTTCGACATTCCGCAAGCCACCATTGAGGCCATCGCCCGTACGCGCAATCGTGGCGGTCGCGTTATCGCCGTCGGCACAACCAGCCTGCGCGCACTTGAAGCCGCTGCACAAGGCGGCGAGTTGCGCGCCGGAGCGGCCGAAACCGACATCTTCATCACGCCAGGCTATCCATTCCGCGTCGTCGACCGGCTGATTACCAACTTCCACCTGCCGAAATCGACCCTGCTCATGCTGGTCTCGGCCTTTGCCGGTAGCGACAACATCCGCGCCGCCTATCTTCATGCTGTCGCACATCGCTACCGTTTCTTCAGCTACGGCGACGCCATGCTTCTCGAAAAAATTTACGAAAGTGAGAACAATGCAGTTTGAACTCCTCACCACCGACGGGGCCGCCCGACGTGGTCGCCTCACCCTCGCCCATGGCGTCGTCGAAACGCCGGTTTTCATGCCGGTCGGCACCTATGGCACGGTCAAGGCGATGACACCGCGCGACCTGAGCGAGATCGGCGCGCAGATCTGCCTTGGCAACACCTTCCACCTGTGGTTGCGTCCTGGACTGGATGTCATCGCCGCGCACGACGGCCTGCACAAATTCATGGGCTGGGACAAACCGATTCTCACTGATTCGGGCGGTTTCCAGGTCTTCTCGCTGGGTGCGCTGCGCAAGATCACCGAGGAAGGAGTGAAATTCTCCTCGCCGATCAACGGCGACAAACTCTTCCTGACACCCGAGGAATCAATGCGGATTCAGAACGTTCTGAACTCCGACATCGTAATGATCTTCGACGAGTGCACCCCCTATCCGGCCAGCTTCGACGAAGCCGCCAAATCGATGCGCCTTTCGCTGCGCTGGGCGCAACGCTCACGCGATGAACATGACCGCCTTGGCAATAACAACGCCCTCTTCGGCATCATCCAGGGGGGCATGTTTGAAAATTTGCGCGACGAATCGCTGGCCGGCCTCGCCGCCATCGACTTCGACGGTTTTGCTATTGGCGGACTCTCGGTTGGCGAGCCCAAGGAAGAAATGTCGCGCATCCTCGCGCATACCGCACCACGCCTGCCGCAGCACAAGCCGCGCTACCTGATGGGCGTGGGCACGCCGGAAGATCTGGTCAATGGCGTGCAAACCGGCATCGACATGTTTGACTGTGTGATGCCGACGCGCAACGCGCGCAACGGCCACCTGTTCACCCGCTTTGGCGACATCAAGATCAAGAACGCCCAGCACAAGAACGACCCGCGACCGCTCGACGCGACCTGCGAGTGTTACACCTGCCGCAATTTCTCCCGCGCCTACCTGCATCACCTGCACCGCATCGGCGAGATTCTCGGCGCGCAACTCAACACGCTGCACAACCTGCACTACTACCAGGTGCTGATGCAAGAACTGCGCGATGCGATTGCCACCGGCAAACTTGCCGAGGCTGTCGCCAGCTTCCATGCGGGGCGCAGTGATCAGACCAGAGTGATACAATAGCCCGCTTATTTTCTAACGCTTTCCCGATTCATTATGTTTTATCTAGGAGACTAATGTGCTGATCAGCAACGCTTACGCTCAAACTGCTGCTGCCGCTGCCGGCCCGATGGACAGCGTCATGCAATTCCTGCCCATCATTCTGATGTTTGCCGTGCTCTATTTCCTGATGGTTCGTCCACAGATGAAAAAAGCCAAAGAGCACAAGGCACTCATTGAAGGACTGGGCAAGGGTGATGAAATCGTCACCCAGGGCGGCATGGCCGGCCGCGTTACCCGGGTCGGCGATGACTTCATCACCGTCGAAATAGCCGAAAAAGTCGAAATCCAGATTCAGAAGCCTGCCATTGCGCTGGTTTTACCCAAAGGCACGCTGAAAAACCTGTGAGGAGACCGAAGTGAGGAGTGAGGCGTAAAACCAAGCGCCCACTTCTTCATCTCCTGCTGCTCCCCTCCACTCTTCACTTCTCACTGCCCTCATGAACCGCTATCCGCTCTGGAAATACATCATCGTCGCCTTCGCGCTGGTGATCGGCTTCATCTACACTCTGCCCAATTTTTTTGGTGAGTCACCGGCCGTTCAGGTGTCCAGCGCCAAGGCCACGCTCAAGGTTGATCTCAAGACGCTGGAACGCGTTGAGGACACTCTCAAGACAGCGGGTGTCGAAACCAATGGGACTTTCCTCGACACCAACGGCGTCAAGGTTCGCCTCAAGGACGCCGACACCCAGTTGAAGGCGAAAGACCTGCTCGAGAAACAGTTCAACCCGGATGCCAACGACCCGAAGTACGTCGTCGCCCTGAACTTGCTCTCCAGTTCGCCGAACTGGCTGACCAAGCTGGGCGCGCTACCGATGTACCTCGGCCTGGACCTGCGCGGCGGAGTGCATTTCCTGTTGCAAGTCGACATGAAGGGGGCGCTAACCAAGCGCCTTGATTCCGTCAGCGCCGATCTGCGTACCCTGATGCGCGACAAGTCGATTCGCCATGGCGGCATCAGTCGGGAAGGAGAGCGCGTGGTTATCCGCTTCCGTGATGTGGAAACGCGCAGCAAGGCCCGTATCACCCTGGAAGATCTCCAGCCGGACCTGTTCCTTGCCGATCAAGGTGAAGGAACGGACCTCAAGCTGATCGCCACAATGAAGCCGGCGGCGATCAAGCGGATTCAGGAAGACTCCATCAAACAGAATGTGGTGACCCTGCACAATCGCATCAACGAACTCGGTGTTGCCGAGCCGGTCATCGCCCAGCAGGGCGCCGACCGCATCGTTGTCCAGCTGCCAGGCGTGCAGGACGTGGCCACGGCGAAGGATCTGATCGGCCGCACGGCAACGCTCGAGGTACGCATGGTCGATGAAGCAGCCATGCTCAGTGGCAGCACATTCGGCGTCGACATCGTTCCGGAACGCCAGCGCGATGGCACGGAAAGGCCCGTTTTGCTCAAGAAACTGGTTGTGCTTACCGGTGACCGCCTGAGTGGTGCCGATGCCACGTTCGACCAGAATCAGCAACCCGCCGTCTCGGTAAAGCTGGACGCCGCCGGCGGCCGCATCATGCGCGACATTACGCGAGAAAATCTCGGCAAGCAGATGGCCATCGTTCTCTATGAAAAGAACAAGGGCGAAGCGATTTCGGTGGCCACAATTCAAGGTGAATTCGGCAATCAGTTCCAGATCACCGGCAGTTTCTCTTCAGAGGAAACAACGCGTCTGGCCATTCTCATACGTGCTGGCTCGCTCGCGGCGCCGATGGATATCATTGAAGAACGCACCATCGGCCCGAGCCTCGGCGCTGAAAACATCACCAAGGGTTTCCATTCGACAATGTGGGGCTTTGCCGCCATCTCCGCATTCATGATCATGTACTACATGCTGTTCGGCTTCGTTTCGGTGCTGGCTCTGGCTGCCAACCTGCTTTTCCTGATCGCCCTGCTCTCGATGCTGCAAGCCACATTGACGCTGCCGGGCATTGCCGCCATTGCGCTGGCGCTGGGCATGGCCATCGACTCCAACGTGCTGATCAATGAACGCATCCGCGAGGAACTGCGCAACGGTTCAACGCCTCAGGCCGCCATCCACACCGGTTATGACCGCGCCTTCGGCACGATTCTCGACTCGAACATCACCACGCTGATCGCCGGTATCGCTCTGTTGATCTTTGGCTCCGGTCCGGTTCGCGGGTTTGCCGTGGTGCACTGCCTGGGCATTCTGACGTCGTTGTTCTCCTCCGTCGTTGTTTCGCGGGCACTGATCAACCTGATTTACGGCGGTCGCCGCAAGCTCGAATCACTTTCAATCGGCCAGATCTGGAAGCCAGGCAACAGCACTCACACCGCTTCAGCCAAATAAGGACGTACGAAAATGGAATTTTTCCGCATTAAAAAAGACATTCCGTTCATGCGCCACGCGCTGACGTTCAACGTCATTTCGCTGCTTACCTTCCTGTTAGCGGTTTTCTTTTTGTTTAGCCGCGGATTGCACCTTTCCGTCGAGTTCAGCGGCGGCACGCTGATCGAGGTCAACTACGCGCAGGCTGCCAATCTGGAACAGATTCGCGATGGACTCGGCAAGGCCGGCTACACCGACATCGCCGTTCAGAGCTTCGGTTCCAGCCGGGACGTGATGATTCGACTGCCGCTCAAGACCGAGCAAAACTCGGCCAAGATCGGCGAATCGGTAATGGCGGCGCTCAACGCCGAAGCCCCGGGCGCCACGTTGCGCCGTGTCGAATTTGTCGGCCCACAGGTCGGCAGGGAACTCGCGGAGAATGGTTCGCTGGCCTTGCTGCTGGTCATCGTCGGCATCGTGGTTTACCTGGCCATGCGCTTCGAGTGGCGTTTTGCGGTCTCGGCCATCATCGCCAACCTGCACGACATCATCATCATTCTCGGTTTCTTTGCTTTCTTCCAGTGGGAATTTTCGCTCTCCGTGCTGGCTGCCGTGCTCGCTGTCCTCGGCTACTCGGTAAATGAATCGGTCGTCGTTTTCGATCGTGTGCGCGAGACCTTCAAGAAAGTGCGCGGCCTGACCACTCCGCAAGTCCTCGACCACGCCATTACCAGCACCATATCGCGCACCATCATCACGCATGGCAGTACGCAACTGATGGTGCTGTCCATGTTGCTCTTCGGCGGCGCGACCTTGCACTACTTTGCCCTGGCGCTGACCATCGGCATTTGCTTCGGCATCTACTCGTCGGTTCTTGTCGCCAGCCCGCTGGTCATGTGGCTGGGTGTCTCGCGTGAGCACTTCATCAAGCCGGTAAAGAAGATTGAGGGTGCCAATGATGACGGTGCCGTCGTCTGAAACCGAAACGCTGATACGGTTGTCTGATTCCATAGAATCTTCCCCCACGGGCGCCTGATTGGCGCCCGTGGCGCATTGTTTCCTTATCAACCGGGAGAATAATGACATGGACGTCAAACGAATCAAGCTGTGGGATCTGCCGACACGACTCTTTCACTGGTTGCTGGTCGTCCTCATCGCCGCTTCGGTCATTTCCGGCAAGATCGGTGGCGGCGCCATGGACTGGCACGGCAGGATCGGCCTGACCATTCTTGGCCTGATCGCCTTTCGCCTCACCTGGGGGCTTATCGGATCAAGCCATGCCCGCTTTGCCAGCTTCTTTCCGACACCCAGCTCGGTTGTTGCTTACCTTCGTGGCCAATGGAAGGGCGTCGGCCATAACCCGCTAGGCGCATTCTCGGTGTTCGGTCTGCTGGCGCTGGTTGCACTGCAAGTTGGCACCGGCCTTTTCGGCAATGACGACATCGCCTTCCAAGGGCCGTTGTTTGACCTGATCGGCAAGGATCTAAGTGACAAGCTGACCGGAATCCACAAGTTTTCGATCAACGTATTGATCGCACTGATTGCCCTACACCTCGCGGCAATCGCGTTCTACACCTACGTTAAAAAAGAGCAACTGGTCAAACCGATGATAACCGGCTGGAAGGATGTCCATCCCGGGCACGGCGAATCGGCCAGGGGGGGTGGCGCAATCGCTCTCATCGTCGCGCTGGCGGTTGCCTTGGCTGCCATGTATGCCGGGTCCGGAGCTTGGCTGCCCGCTCCGCCACCAACACCGGCTGCGAGCCCGGCGACCACCTGGTAGCAAACAAAAGGCCGCATCTGCAAGCGGCCTTTTGTTTGAGTTGAGCTATCGGAGTAACGACGCCCAGAAAAGAGCTTTGCTCCAGCAATCACTCTTCTTTGAATGCTTCTTCGCGTTTTTTGTAGAACATCGGAAGACTCGCAACAATAATGGCCAGCGCAGCAAGGGCAAGCATGGTTGCGCTGATCGGGCGCTCCAGAAATACCATGGGATCGCCGCGCGAGAGCAGCAGTGCGCGTCGCAAATACTCTTCCATCATTGGGCCCAGAATGAACGCAAGCAGCATGGGGGCCGGCTCGCAGTCGAGTTTGACGAAAATGTAGCCGATCACCCCGAACAGTGCCATGAGATAGATGTCGAATTCCGTGTTGTTCAGGCTGAACACGCCGATGCCGCAGAAAACCAGGATGGCTGGAAACAGGAATTGGTAGGGCACACTGACGATGCGTACCCACATGCCGATCATGGGCAAGTTAAGAACAACAAGGAAGAAGTTGCCGATCCACATCGAGACGATAATCCCCCAGAACAGCGCCGGCTGTTCGGTAATGACCGAGGGACCGGGCTGAATCCCTTGAATGATCATGGCCCCGATCATTAGTGCCATCACCGGGTTCGAGGGAATCCCCAGGGTAAGCATCGGGATGAACGAGGTCTGTGCCCCGGCATTGTTGGCCGATTCAGGCGCAGCGACGCCCTCGATGGCCCCCTTGCCGAATTCGGCGGAGTTTTTTGACACTTTCTTTTCTATCGCATAGGCCGCAAAAGAACCGAGGATCGAGCCGCTGCCGGGAAGAATGCCGAGAATCGAACCGATCGCTGTTCCGCGCAGGATGGGGCCGACAATACGTTTCCAGTCCTCCTTCGTCGGCATCAGATTGGTGACTTTGCTCACAATGAGCGAGCGGTCATCCTCGTTCTCCAGATTACGAATGATCTCGGCAAGACCGAACATGCCCATGGCCACCACGACGAACCCGACGCCATCGGCGAGTTGCGGCAAGTCAAACGTAAAGCGTTGCGTGCCGGTGTTTACATCAGAGCCGATCAGCCCCATAAGCAAGCCTAGGACAACCATGCCGCTAGCGTGCAATAGCGAACCCCGGGCCAGCACCAGTGAGGCGAGCAGTCCGAGAACCATGAGGGAGAAAAATTCAGCCGGCCCGAACTTGAGCGCAATCTCGGCCAGCGGCGGCGCAAACAGCGCCAGGATGACAGTAGCCACCGTACCCGCAAAAAATGAACCGATAGCGGCCGTGGCCAGCGCAACACCGGCTCGTCCCTTTCGCGCCATCTGGTAACCATCCAGCGCCGTGACAACGGAAGCCGCCTCGCCCGGAACATTGACCAGAATGGAGGTTGTCGAACCGCCGTACTGGGAACCGTAGTAGATGCCCGCCAGCATGATCAGCGACGAGACCGGTGGCAGGTTAAAGGTGATCGGCAACAACATGGCAATGGTCGCCGTCGGCCCCAGGCCCGGCAATACGCCGATCAAGGTTCCGAGAAAAACCCCCGCCAGACAGTACAGCAGGTTAAGCGGCGTCAAGGCGGTCGAAAAGCCTAATCCGATATTGGCAATGAGTTCCATAAAACCTCAGTGAGTTAAATCGCTAGCGTCAGACTTCATCGATGTTTCAGACACAAGACACAAACGCCTGAATCATCCTCCGAACCACGACCCCAGAATCGGAAGCGGTACACCCAGACCGACCTGAAAGATCAGAATACAAAACACGGTCACGCCAACCGCCAAGGCAAGCGCGTACTGCCAGCGGAAACGGGTACTGGCAAAGGCGCTGATAATAATCAGGAGAGGTAGTGCAATGGCCAACCCCGCTCCGCGAACGATTCCACCGAACAGGAGAGTCGACGCGATGATCAGAAAAAGGCCCTTCCATGCAACTGTGCCGATGGGGGTACCCGGTTTCAGAAACGAACGGATGACTGAGATGGCTCCAATCACAATCAGCAGACTGCTCAGGATGGTCGGGAAATAGGCCGGCCCCATCTTCACTGCGGTACCCATGCCATAGTCTCTGCTGAGCACTATGGCGCCACCGCCGATAATGAGAAAGATGACGCCGGTCCAGAAGTCTTTGGCGTTACGTGCAATCGGATTCAAATCATTCCCCTAACCGGCCGTCCCGTCGGAAAGCCGGCAATGACTCTATGATCAATCGGCAAAAACACCGGCCTTCTTGATGATCGGTCCCCATTTATCAATTTCAGCCTTGAGATGGGTGCGCAATGCTTCTGGTGTAGCGCGATCCTGTGCAACAGGCTCGGAGCCGAGATCAGCAAAGCGTTGTTTCAGCGTCGGATCTTTCAACGCTTCCTGAAGGGCCTTCGAAAGCTTGTCGATGATCGGCTGCGGCGTTCCCTTCGGTGCATACATGGCGTGCCAGACGGACACCGTGAAGTTCGGCATTCCGGCTTCGTTCATCGTCGGAATCTCAGGCAGCGCAGCAACCCGTTTAGTCGTGGTTACGCCATAGGCCTTGATTTTATCGGACTTGATCTGGCTGGCATTGTTAGTCGTCTGATCGCACATGAAGTCTACTTGGCCGCCGAGAAGATCGTTCATGGCCGGACCCGTACCCTTGTAGGGGATCGTGGTGAGTTCCGTGTCGAGTGCCGCCTGAAAAAGCATGCCACATAGGTGGGAAGCAGAACCGACGCCCGCGTTGGCCACGTTGACCTTGTCCTTGTTGGCCTTCACGTAGTCAAGAAATTCCTTGAGGTTCTTGGCCGGAAAATCCTTGCGTGCAACCAGCGCCATTGCGCCGTCGTTGATCAGACCAACCGGTTCGAAATCCTTGATGGGGTCATAGCTCAGCTTGCGATAAAGTGCCGGGGCCGTCGCATGACCGATATGGTGCACAAAAACGGTGTAGCCGTCCGACTTGGCCTGGGTCAGGCGTGCCGCTCCAAGGGTTCCACCGGCGCCGCCCACATTCTCGACAATCATCTGGGTCTTGAGCGTGGTCCCCATGGACTGCGCCGTCAAACGGGCGATCGTGTCCGACGGACCACCGGCAGCGAA
>JANNNT010000061.1:0-2543 GCA_031398685.1 Rhodocyclaceae bacterium
CGCGAAGCACTGATTTTTAATATTTCTTATCTGGAGAATTCAATGAGAACCGTTATTGCAACCGCCCTGATCGCCTTGGCTTCCACCCTATCTGCACCGAGCATAGCCGCCAGCGAGCACGACGGCCATGGCGCCAAGGCCCCCGACATGAAGATGCAAAGCCAAGCGCCTGCCGAAGCAAAAATGGTTGAAGGTCTGGTCAAAAAGGTGGACAAGTCTGCCGGAAAAGTCACCCTCGCGCATGGCCCGCTGACGAATCTGGGTATGGATATGGCCATGACCATGGCGTTCCGCGTCAAGGATGCGGCCTGGCTCGATCAAATGAAGGAAGGCGACAAGATTCGCTTTGTAGCTGACAAAGTGAATGGTGCCTTAACGGTCGTTAAGTTTGAGCCCGCCAAATAGAAACATTTGCAATGTTCAGGGAGGTTGTATGAGAAGAATAAATCCAATGCGGACGATTATCCTGGCGCTGGCGCTGGGGCTTGCCCCTCCCGCGCTGGCGCAGGAAACCGCCATTGGCCGGACCGTCGACAGCCTGCTCGACTACGCCCGGAGCAACAATCCGGAGTACGCCTCGATGCGCTACGAAGCCGATGCGGCCGGCGAGCGAATCACCCCCGCTGGCGCCTTGCCCGATCCGAAATTCAAGATCGAGCTCATGGACATCACCAAGATGGGCGAGCAGAACGCCAGCCTCTCGCCCAGCCGGGTCGGCAGTACGAAATATACGGTGACGCAGGAACTGCCGTGGTATGGCAAGCGCGACCTGAAACGCGGCATCGCCGAACTGGCGGCGGAAGCGGCGCAAGGGCAGGTGCGCGGCGCCTGGGCCGAGATTGCCGCCAAACTCAAGACGGCGCATGCCCAGCTGTATCTTTTGAATCGCAACGAACAACTGACGCGCGAGATTCTCGACCTGATGGTGCGGCTGGAAAAGGACGCCCAGGTGCGCTACGCCGGCGGACTGGCGATGCAGCAGGATGTGATCCGTGCGCAGATCGAGCAGACTGGCATGCGTAACGACCTCATCATGCTGGAGAACGAAGGCAACATGCTGCGGGCGCGCATCAACATGCTGCTGGCGCGACCGGCCAGCGCCCCGCTCGTTACGCCGGACGTGCTGCGCCCGATCCCGGCGCCGGCAAAGCTGGATTATGTGACTCTGGAAGAGCGCGTACGCGGCCGCAATCCCCAACTCTTTGCCGACGACGCAAAAATCAAGTCTGCGCAAAAGAGTCGTGAATTGGCCTACAAGGAGCGCTATCCCGACTTTATGCTCGGCGTGACGCCGGTCCAGTACCGGAATTCGATCAAGGAATGGGAAGTGATGCTCGAATTCAACATTCCGCTGCAACAATCGTCGCGCCGCGCCATGGAACGCGAATCCGAAGCGATGCTGTCGGCCGCCCGCTCGCGCAAGGAGGCGACGGCCAACCAGGTCCTTTCCGAGCTGGCCGAGAATCTCTCCGGCATCGAAGCGGCCCGGCGTACCGAAGTGCTGGCCACCACCAGCCTGCTGCCGCAGGCTGAATTGAGCTTCAACTCGGCGCTGGTCGCCTACGAGAATGGCAAGGTGGATTTCGCCACCCTGCTCGAAGCTCAGAAACAAATCCGCCAGGCCAGACTGAACCAGATCAAGGCACAGGCCGAGGCGCAGACGCGCCTGGCCGAAATCGAAAAACTCTTGGGAGAAGAGCTATGAAACAGGGCGCAGGATTGACGGTCGGCATCATCGTTGCACTGATCGCCGGTGGCGGCGGCTATTGGCTCGGTAACAAGGGAACAACATCGCAGGGCACAAGCGGCGCGGCGGCTACGGCGGGTGCCGTCGCTCCGGCCGGCGCTGGTGCCGCCAAAAAAGAGCGCAAACTTCTCTTTTACCGCAATCCGATGGGCCTGCCCGACACCTCGCCGACACCCAAAAAAGACCCGATGGGCATGGATTACGTCGCCGTCTACGAGGGTGAGGAAGACAGCGAACCGGCCTCGGCCAACCAGATCAGGATCAGCACCGACAAGGTGCAAAAACTCGGCGTACGCAGCGAAGCGGCTCAGTTGCGCAGCCTGGACAAGATGGTGCGCGTGGCGGGCCGCATCGAGCCTGACGAGCGCCGCATCTACGCCATTTCGCCCAAGTTCGAAGGTTATGTCGAACGACTGCATGTCAATGTCACCGGCCAGCCGGTGGGCAAGGGCCAGCCGCTGTTCGAGGTCTATAGCCCGGAGCTGGTCGCGGCGCAGCGCGAGTACGCCCTCGCGGCACAGGGCGTCGATTCGCTCAAGGACGCCGGCGGCATCGCCCAGTCCGGCATGAAGCAACTGGCTGAATCAAGCCTGCTGCGACTGAAAAACTGGGATATTTCGGAAGCCCAGATCAAGGCGCTGTCACAATCCGGCGAGACGAAACGCACGCTGACTTTCCGCTCGCCGGTATCCGGCATCGTCACCGAGAAGAAGGCGGTGCAGGGCATGCGCTTCATGCCCGGCGAAGAACTGTATCAGGTGGTCGACCTGTCGTCGGTGTGGGTCGTCGCCGATGT
>JANNNT010000064.1:0-5954 GCA_031398685.1 Rhodocyclaceae bacterium
CTCACCAAACTGATTGTGGATTTGATTCGTGGATGAACAATGTGAGTGCACTGTCGACAAGTCGAAATCGGGCTTGGGAATGAAAAAGCTCGGTTGAAATTGCCAGCCTTACGAAAGCCATCGACAAGCCCGTTTCCATTACCCATCCCTGCCTCTGATTTCACAAGCAGCCATTCGAACATTCGGCAATTTCGGCATTCCAGCCTGAGTGTTGGTACAATGTTGGGTTATCTGTATATTCAGCGGGTTTATTGCTGTTTTTCCTGACCTTTTCCACTATGGACAATTTTCATATGGCTATCGAACGCACACTTTCCATCATCAAGCCTGATGCAGTGGCCAAGAATGTGATTGGCAAGATCTATTCCCGTTTTGAAACCAACGGTCTGAAGGTCATCGCCTCGAAAATGACCTGGTTATCACCGCAGGAAGCCGGCGAGTTCTACGCGGTGCACAAGGCGCGTCCTTTCTACCCGGACCTGGTTGATTTCATGACTTCAGGCCCGGTGATGATCCAGGTTCTTGAGGGTGAAAATGCGATTAACAAAAACCGCGAACTGATGGGTGCTACCGATCCGAAAAAAGCTGAAACAGGGACCATCCGTGCTGATTTCGCCATGTCGATCGACGCCAATGCCGTTCATGGTTCTGATGGAGCCGAAACGGCCAATGTCGAGATTGGTTTCTTTTTCCCGGGGATGAACGTTTACTCCGGTCGCTAAGCCGAGGGTATTCATTCGCATGACCGTCAATCTTCTCGATTTCGATGCGGCCGGACTGACGGCTTTTTTTGCCGAGCATGGCGAGAAGCCGTTTCGCGCCCGTCAGGTGCTGCGCTGGATGCATCGTTTTGGGCAGGACGATTTCGATGCGATGACCGACATTGCCAAGAGTCTGCGTGAGAAACTCAAGACGATGGCGGTAGTGATGCCGCCTTCGATTGTTTCAGACAAACTCTCCGACGACGGTACACGCAAGTTCCTGTTCAACGTCGGTGGAGGAAACGCTATTGAAACCGTGTTCATTCCTGAGGATGATCGGGGAACGCTGTGCATTTCAACCCAGGCGGGGTGTGCCCTTGACTGTTCGTTCTGCTCGACGGGCAAGCAGGGCTTCAACCGTAACCTGACGGTGGCCGAAATCATCGGCCAGCTATGGCAAACCAACCGTGCCCTCGGTGCTGATCCCAAGGGTGAGCGTATCATCAGCAATGTGGTGCTGATGGGCATGGGCGAACCGCTGGCCAATTTCGAGAATACGGTAACGGCCTTGCGTTTGATGCTCGACGACAACGCTTACGGTCTGTCACGTCGCCGGGTTACCGTGTCCACCTCCGGTCTGGTGCCGGTGATGGATCGTCTGGGTGACGAGTGCCCGGTCGCTCTTGCCGTGTCGTTACATGCTCCAAACGACAAACTGCGTGATGAACTGGTGCCGATCAATCGAAAATACCCGTTAAGCGAACTGATGGCAGCGTGCATCCGCTATCTTGAAAAAGCTCCGCGTGACTTCGTGACTTTCGAGTACGTCATGCTGGATGGCGTGAACGACGCTGATACGCAGGCTTACGAGTTGCTTGAACTGACGCGCAAGGTATCCTGCAAATTCAATTTGATTCCGTTCAATCCGTTTCCGGGTTCGCCGTATCTTCGTTCGCCGGCTCACCGTATCCGCCGTTTTGCTGAGATACTAATGGACGCCGGAGTTGTCACCACAACGCGCAAGACGCGCGGTGACGACATTGATGCGGCCTGCGGTCAACTGGCGGGGCAGGTGCAGGACAGGACGCAACGCACGGCGCGTCGGATTATTGATCTACATAAGGTTAGTGCACGATGAACGCACTTCGCAGGTTGTTATATTTTTTCTGTTTCGTGGTTATGGCGCTGGTGGCGGTTCCGTTTGCCATGGCACAAAATTCCGTTGCGTCACCCACAGAACCGCTTTCGTCATCGACGCCCAAGGATGTGCATACCCGCGCCAAGTTGCATACCGAGTTAGGCTCACTTTATTTCCAGAATGGCAACCTGATTGTTGCGCTCGAAGAGCTGACCATTGCCATCTCGATCAATCCGAACTATGCCCAAGCCTACAGTACGCGGGGGCTTGTGCTTTTCTACATCAAGGAAATGGAATCAGCTGAAAAGGACTTCCAGCGAGCCTTGGATCTTGATGCGAGAGATCCGGAGATCAGTAACAACTATGGCTGGTTTCTTTGTCAGACGGGAAAAGAGAAGGAATCCATTGCTTACTTCCAGCGTGCCATTAAGAATGCCTTGTATCAGACACCTGAAATTGCCTATCTGAATGCTGGGGCGTGTTGCATCACACTTGGCGATCTGGAGTCAGCAGAAAAATATATTCGCCAGGCTTTGCGTTTCTCTCCTGAGAATCCGCAGGCCCTGTCGCGGTTGGCCATCATCAGTTATAAACGGGGTAACTATGATGCCGCCAAGGAGCACATGAAGAACGTGGTTCGTTTGAGTGATCCCAATGCCGAGGCGCTGTGGTTGCTAATCCGTGTTGAACGCCGATTGGGTGACCGTACAGTTGAGAGCAGTCTGACGTCTCAGTTGCGACGTAAATATCCCGACTCTCCTGAGTATCAGGAGTTGCTGAAAGGAAATTTCGAATGAGCAGGGAGATTGCTCCATCGAACCAGGCAGATGACGAGACGGGTGCCGGATCGGAGATGACAGGTATACAGGAAGCCTCGGCAGAGATGATGGCCCCAACAGCAATGAGTGTTGGTCAGCAACTTAGTGAAACTCGGGAAGTACGGGGGCTGACTGTTGTTGATGTTGCCAAGTCACTCAAGATAAGCCTGCGTCAGGTTGAAGCGCTTGAGACTGACGACTGGTCGAGTTTGCCCTGTACGACGATTATCCGGGGTTTCGTTCGTAATTATGCACGTTTGCTTGGCCTGGATCCTGAAGTCATGATGTCAGAGCTTGGCCGGGTGCAAATGCCGCAGGGGCCTGAACTTGAGATGCCCACAGGAACTCCGGTAAGCATTTCACAGGAGGAGAAGGCTGATCGGCGAGATTATGTCAGAGTGCTTTCAGGCCTGATCATTCTGGTACTAGCCGTTTTGGCCTACTTCTTTTTTTCCCAGGAAGTGTGGCAATCGGCACTGTCAGCGCTGAAATCTGCGACACAATTTAATGAACTTGCCATTGAGCAAGGGGCAGCGCCAGCGGCGGATGAAGCCAAAGAGACGGGGGTAGTGGTTGCACCTCCAGCAACATCGTTGCTGGAGGTGCAACCGGCGACGCCGGTTCAGGCGGAACCCGTTTCTCCGGCAGTTCCTGTGTTATCGGCTTCTTCCAGTAATGTGCTGAAGTTCAGCTTCACCAAGCCCGCATGGGTGGAGGTGCGTGATCGAAGCGGAGAGGTTGTTTTTTCGCAGTTGAGTCAGGCGGGCAGCCAGCGTGAAATTGAAGGCTTGCCACCGTTTACCCTGGTTATAGGAAACGCGGCTCACGTGACTTTGCAGTACAAAGGCAAGTCGGTTGATCTTTCCAAACGCAGCAAAGACGACGTGGCGCGCCTGACCCTTGAATAGTAATGAGTGATGTATCTTGATGTTTTGTCTATACCCCGCGAGCAATCAGTGAGTAATCGTTTCGAAATGCGCCGATCGACACGTGCCGTAAGAATTGGTCACGTGACTGTGGGTGGAGAGTCGCCCGTGGTCGTCCAGTCGATGACCAATACCGATACCGTTGATGTCGTGAAAACCGCCATTCAGTGCGCGGAGCTTGCGCGTGCCGGATCAGAACTGGTGCGGATCACCGTGAATACGCCGGAAGCAGCCGCTGCCGTACCGGCGATTCGAGCACATCTCGACCGCATGGGTGTCGATGTGCCGCTGATAGGTGATTTTCACTACAACGGTCATCGCTTGTTGGCCGACCACCCCGAATGTGCGCAGGCCTTGGCCAAATACCGCATCAATCCGGGCAATGTCGGCCATGGGAAAAAACGCGACGAACAGTTTGCGCAGATGATCGAGATTGCCTGCAAGTACGACAAGCCGGTGCGTATCGGCGTGAACTGGGGCAGCCTGGATCAGGATTTACTGGCGCGCATCATGGATGAAAATTCGCAGCGCCCCGAACCCATGGACGCTGTCGAAGTGATGCGCGAAGCCATGGTCGCCTCGGCGCTCGAATCGGCCGCCAAGGCCGAAGAACTTGGACTGCCGGGCGATCACATCATCCTCTCGTGCAAGGTCTCCGGGGTCCAGGATCTGATCGCCATTTATCGTGAGTTGTCGAAGCGTTCGGACTACCCGCTGCATCTCGGTCTCACCGAGGCAGGGATGGGCTCCAAAGGCATTGTCGCCTCGACCGCCGCCATGTCGGTTCTGTTACAGGAAGGTATCGGCGATACCATCCGCGTTTCGCTGACCCCGGAACCCGGCGGTAAGCGCACACAGGAAGTCGTGGTTGCGCAGGAAATGCTGCAAACCATGGGTTTGCGCGCGTTTACACCGATGGTTGCCGCTTGCCCCGGTTGCGGTCGGACGACGAGTAGTTTCTTTCAGGAACTGGCGCAGTCCATCCAGGAGCACGTGCGTGAACACATGCCGCAGTGGCGTATCGAGTACGATGGCGTCGAAAATATGACGCTGGCAGTCATGGGTTGCGTAGTCAATGGCCCCGGCGAAAGCAAGCATGCCAATATCGGCATCAGTCTGCCGGGTACCGGTGAGGTGCCCGCAGCACCGGTCTTCGAGGATGGCGCCAAGACCGTCACCCTGCGCGGCGACCATATCGCCGAAGAATTTACTGCCATCGTGGATCGTTACGTGGCACGGACCTACCAAAGAAAGATCGCCGCAAAATCATGAGTCAAAATATCCAGTCCGTGCGCGGGATGAACGACATCCTGCCGGGCGAGTCGGAGTTCTGGGAACTCTTTGAGGAAACTGTCCGTTCGTGGTTGAAGAGCTACGGCTACAAGCCTATCCGCCTCCCCATCGTCGAGCCGACGCCGCTGTTCAAGCGGGCTATTGGTGAAGTGACCGATATCGTTGAAAAGGAAATGTATTCCTTCACCGACAGCCTTAATGGCGAGTTGCTGACCCTGCGTCCGGAAGGCACGGCGGGCTGTGTGCGTGCGGTCATTCAGCACAAGCTGGCGGCGCAGCATCCGCAGCGGCTTTACTACATGGGGCAAATGTTCCGGCACGAACGGCCGCAGAAAGGGCGCTACCGTCAGTTCAACCAGGTTGGTGTCGAGTCTTTCGGTTTTTCCGGTCCCGATATCGATGCTGAACTGATACTGATGGGTGCCCGTCTTTGGGATGACCTCGGGCTGGACGGCATCAAATTGCAGCTCAATTCGCTGGGGCAGGAGGATGAGCGCGCAAGTCATCGCACTGAACTGATCACCTATTTCGAGAAGCACGTCGATCTGCTCGATGAAGAGGCGAAGCGCCGTCTGCACGCCAATCCTCTGCGTATTCTCGACAGCAAAAACCCGACGATGCAGGAACTGATTCTCGGTGCGCCAAAATTGATCAATCACCTCGGTGCGGAGTCGATGGCGCATTTTGAAGGCGTGCAGCAGGTCTTGCGCGATGCTGGGCTGCCCTACGAGATCAATCCACGGCTGGTGCGGGGACTCGACTATTACAACCTTACCGTCTTCGAGTGGGTGACGGATCGACTGGGCGCACAAGGCACGGTCTGTGCTGGCGGTCGTTACGACGGTCTGGTCGAACAGCTTGGCGGCAAGCCGATGCCCGCGTGCGGCTTTGCCATGGGCGTTGAGCGGCTGGTTACGCTGGTTCGCGAATCGGGTGGCGAGCCCGTGCTCGAGGGGCTCGACGTTTATCTTGTGCATCAGGGTGAAGCGGCGTCGCGTCTGGCACCCCGCGTGGCCGAAGGCTTGCGCGATCAGGGGATCGATGTGCTGTTCCACTGTGGCGGTGGTGGCTTCAAATC
>JANNNT010000083.1:0-1844 GCA_031398685.1 Rhodocyclaceae bacterium
ATCAGCCTGATCCGGAATTACTCGCGCGGTCAGTTGCAACAAATGGCCGAACGCGCGCGCGCGATGGCCAAACCAGAGGCGGCGAGCGAAGTCGCCCGGGTCTGCGAGGAGCTTGTGAAATGAAACATAAAGTCAAAAACATCCACTTCGTCGGGATTGGCGGTTCGGGCATGAGCGGTATTGCCGAAGTGCTGGCCAATCTTGGCTTCGGCGTCAGCGGCTCCGATCTGGCCGATAACGCGACCACCCAGCGCCTGGCGGGTCTTGGCGTACGCACCATGGTCGGCCACGCTGAGCAGAACATCGACGGCTCTGACGCCGTTGTCGTGTCAACGGCGGTCAGGGCCGACAACCCGGAAGTGCTGGCGGCACGTCAGCGCAAGGTGCCGGTCGTTCCGCGGGCGCAGATGCTGGCTGAACTGATGCGACTTAAGCAGGGTATTGCGATTGCCGGTACCCACGGCAAGACCACGACCACCAGCCTGGTCGCCTCGATCATGGCTGAAGGCGGGATGGACCCGACCTTCGTCATTGGCGGGCGGCTCAACGCCGCAGGGGCCAATGCGCGTCTGGGCTCCGGCGACTATATTGTGGCCGAGGCCGATGAGTCCGACGCGTCTTTCCTCTTCCTGACGCCGGTCATTTCGATTGTGACCAACATCGACGCCGATCACATGGAAACCTACGGCCATGACTTCGGCCGCCTCAAGCAGGCTTTTGTCGACTTCCTGCAGCGTCTGCCGTTTTACGGCGTGGCCGTGCTTTGTGCTGATGACGCCAATGTGCGTGAAATCATGCCGCAGGTCTCCAAGCAGATCGTCACCTATGGCCTCGACGCTGCCGCCAATGTGCGCGCCGAGAACGTGGTGGCGGCTGCAGGCCAGATGAAGTTCGATTGCGTTCGCGTCAATGGCAACGTCAGCCGATTCCCGGTAACGCTCAACCTGCCGGGTCTGCACAACGTATTGAACGCGCTGGCGGCGATTGCCGTGGCAACCGAGGTCGGTGTTTCGGACGCTGCCATCATCAAGGCGCTGGATGAGTTCAAGGGTGTGGGTCGACGTTTCCAGCGCTGCGGCGAAGTGTCGTTGCCCAGCGGCGGTTGTTTCACCCTGGTCGATGACTACGGCCACCATCCGACCGAAATGAAGGCAACGATCGCCGCGGCACGCGGCGCGTTTCCCGGACGTCGTCTGATGCTGGCCTTCCAGCCCCACCGCTATACGCGAACACGCGACTGCTTCGAGGATTTTGTCGGAGTGTTGAATGGCGTCGATGCGCTGATGCTGGCCGAGGTGTATGCCGCCGGCGAACCACCGATTGTGGCCGCCGACGGCCGAGCGCTGGCGCGTGCATTGAGAGTGGCCGGCAAGGTCGAACCGGTCTTTGTCGAGAACATCGCCGACATGCCGCAAGCCATTCTGGATGCCGCTCACGACGGTGTTGTGGTGATAACGATGGGTGCCGGGTCAATCGGTGGTGTGCCGGGCAAGCTGGTGAAGGATTGATGAATGTCTGATTTCGGAAAAGTAGCCGTTCTTTTCGGTGGCAAATCCGCCGAGCGCGAGGTGTCGCTGAACAGTGGGTCGCGCGTGCTGGCGGCCTTGCTGCGGCAGGGGGTTGACGCCCATGCCTTTGATCCGGCCGCGCGTAAGCTCGATGAGTTGGCCGTTTTTGATCGGGTGTTCATTGCGTTGCATGGTCGTTATGGCGAGGACGGAACAATTCAGGGTGCGCTGGAGTTGATGGGCATTCCCTACACCGGAAGCGGTGTGATGGCGTCAGCTGTGGGCATGGACAAGTGGCGCACCAAACTGCTGTGGCGCTCGGTTGGCCTGCCCATC
>JANNNT010000097.1:0-5227 GCA_031398685.1 Rhodocyclaceae bacterium
CCGCAATGCTTTAAGGTGTGTTTTCGGCGCTTATTACCAAAATTACCTTTTCCCGATGGCCGTCTTATATTTTTTCCAACGCTTCGCGCACACGTAGGCACGCACGTACACGCATTGATCAATCAATCCGACGCGGGGTAGGTGGCTTTAGGAGTTCTGCTGCCGGGAGGCAAATGCTCATCGCGAAAGTCGATGCTGACGAGCGCGAGTACCCAGGCTGGTAGGCGCTAACTTGGTGGTCGCCTGAGTCGATCAGCGACACGTATGTCACGGATAGTAATGATCGGCGGAGACTGTGAGATTCGAACTCACGGACGATTGCTCGTCGGCGGTTTTCAAGACCGCTGGATTAAACCACTCTCCCAAGTCTCCATTTTCCGCTGGGTTGCGGAGACGATTCCCGCAAGTTGCGGGGGTTGTCAAAAAAACTCGATATAAAACAATAAGTTAAAACTATGTTCACCGGCTTTCAAGACCGGTGCAATCGACCACTCTGCCACGCTTCCTGTTTGATGCTGCTGGCGTGCTGCTTTGCGGCGGGGCGTATCATACCACGTTACAAACTGTTACCCCTTCCCTTGCAACTTGTGGCACCCTTGAGACGTCTCAATACAGTAACAAACCCATTCTTTTGGAGGATGAACAAATGCAACCGCAGTTTCATGTGACAGGACAGGCAACTCAGGAAGTATCGCTGCAGCAGAACAAGGTTTTGCGCAACACGTATATGTTGCTCG
Source organism: Rhodocyclaceae bacterium (assembly GCA_031398685.1). Classification (GTDB taxonomy): domain Bacteria; phylum Pseudomonadota; class Gammaproteobacteria; order Burkholderiales; family Rhodocyclaceae; genus Propionivibrio. Next base: position 738 of record JANNNT010000097.1, read on the forward strand.
CCTTGTCGATGCTTCCGACGGTTATGGGCGCGCTGCTCGGCGTGCAGATGAACTTTACGTTTTTTGCCGGCAGCCCGATGGTTTCCTTCATGTTGTTCCTGGGGGTGGCTTTCGGTTTCATGTGGGGGATTGAGCGGACAAAGCACAGTGCCATGGGTGTCGTGTTGCTGCTCGGCTTCACTTTCTTCATGGGCTTGATGCTCTCGCGCATTCTCCAGGTCGCGCTGGGTTTCTCCAATGGCGGTACGCTAATCGCGACCGCAGCCGGCGGTACGGGTGCCATCTTCTTTACGCTGGCCGGTGTGGCAACGGTGACGAAGAAGGATTTCAGCTTCCTCGGCAAGTTCTTGTTTATCGGTATGGTGGTCGTGTTGCTGGCGGCTGTGGCTAACATCTTCTTCCAGATTCCAGCGCTGTCGCTGACCATCTCGGCCGTTGCCGTGATGATCTTCTCGGCTTACATCCTTTACGACATCAGCCGGATCGTTAATGGTGGCGAAGTCAATTACATCTCGGCAACGCTTGCTGTGTATCTTGATGTCTACAACGTCTTTGTCAGCCTGCTGAATCTGCTGATGGCCTTCGGTGGCAATCGCGACTGAGTAGTTTGCGACGCAGTAAAAAAGGGCGGCTGCGGCCGCCCTTTTTTGTTAGTCCTGTAGAAAGATCGGGCCCTGCGTCATTCTCAGCCCCGGCCTGCCGGGAGCTTCGCTGAAGACGACTGAATGGCGCGGCAGTTCGTCAATATCAAGTGTCGAGTATATGTCGCGCAAGGCCACAAGTTGATAATCGCGGCTCTTCCATTCGGCCAGCAGACGTTCGATCGTGCTGACGAACTTCATTCCCTCAAGTTCGGCACGCAGGGTGAATACGTGGTCACCGAGGATGGCGCTGGAAAGTTGCAGAATTCGATCAGCGGCCTGGTCTGGAGAGTACCCAGGTTCCAGCGCGAGCACTTCATCCAGTGTGGGTAGCGTCGTCGGGAGTTGCGGGCAGGCGACGATTTCGCCGTCGATAACCGGAATGAAAGGGTGGTCGCCCCGGCAGTCACTGGCGTAGGCGAAACCAAGTCGCTGCGTCAGGCGCAGGGCATGGCGATTCATCCGCCATCCGGCGGCACCATGGGCTTGTGCGGATCCGGCAAATATTTCCGAGAATCGGGCACAGGCTTTGCCCATTTCGGCCTCAACCCAGGCGTTCTCGGCCGTTTGGATCTTCCGCTCCCAGCAAGCACGATCCCAGGCATGAATGCCGACTTCAAAGCCGGCGTTGCCGGTCTGGCTCAGGATTTCGGCGCAGCGCGTGCCAATGTTCGGGCTGGGCAGGAGGCGTCCGTACAGGCGCGTGCTCAGGTCATAGTAACGGCCAAGAGAGGACGAGCGTGTTTCGCGCCCACCATGGTCGGGTCCGAGTGAGAAGAAGAACGTGCCCTGTGCCTCGTATCGCTGGAGAAGTTCAACCAGTGCGGGGACGCCTGAAAGTGTTCCGTGGTAGGTGTCAGCGTCGATTTTAAGGGCGATACGTTTCATTAACGGGACAGTCCGGGCTAGAGATTCGCCGAACGAGCCGGCATTGGAAACAAATGGAATTGATCGTCAGGAGAAAATCAGGCCTGCAGCGACTTTACGTCCTTCGCTGATAAGAACATTGTAGGTTCGGCAGGCGGCCTGAATATCCATGACTTCTAGGCCTTTTTGCACCTGAATTAGCGGTCGCAGGAGTTCAGGACGGGGAAAGCGCAGCCGGTTGCCTGTGCCGAGAAGAACGATCTCGGTATCAAGCGAGGCGAGCAGTTCAAAATCGGCGACGCTGAGCGTTTCGAAGGTCGCCTGTGTCCAGTCAAGGATCAGGCGATCAGGAAGCACGACAAGATTGGAGCTGTGGCGAATGGCGTTGACGCTGACATAACCCTCGCCATAGGCGGTAAAAGTATTCAGACCGACGGTTTGGGCAGGTTGCAGCTTCATAAAATTGCGGTGAACAACACGATAAAGTAGGATTATATCTTTTTGCCGGCTGTAGTTCTTAGGCGTGCGTGCGCGGCGTCATCTGTGGCACTGGGGTTTTTTATTTGAAAGGACGGTTTGTCGAAGGGCAACCGCAAAGGTAGATCGTTATGAAACCTGTGCTCAAGTCGAGCAAGTTGGCCGACGTTCGTTACGAAATTCGTGGGCCAGTCGCGCAGTTGGCCAAAACGATGGAAGACGAGGGCCAAAAGATCATCAAGCTGAATATTGGGAATGTTGGAGCCTTTGGCTTTGACTCACCGGATAATATTCGCCTCGACATGATCAATAATCTGCCCAATGCGGCGGCTTATTCGGATTCGAAAGGCATTGTCTCCGCGCGCAAGGCGATTCTGCAATACTCCCAGCAAAAAGGTATCAAGGGCGTAAAGCTTGATGACATCTATGTCGGCAACGGCGTTTCTGAACTGATTGTCATGTCCTTGAACGCACTGCTCGGTGCAGGTGACGAGGTGCTGGTGCCGGCGCCGGATTATCCGTTGTGGACAGCGGCGGTCAGTCTGTGCGGAGGTTCTCCGAAGCACTATCTTTGCGACGAGGAAAACGGCTGGTTGCCCGACCTTGACGACATTCGCTCGAAGATTACCCCGAACACGCGCGCTATCGTCATCATCAACCCAAATAATCCGACCGGTGCACTGTATCCGGACACGCTGTTGCTCGAAATCGTCGCCATCGCTCGCGAACACGATCTGATCCTCTTCGCCGATGAGGTGTATGACCGGGTGCTTTACGACGGCGAGACGCACACGGCTCTTGCCTCCCTGTCTGAGGATGTGATGACGATCAGCTTCAACGGATTGTCGAAGAGTTATCGCTCCTGTGGTTATCGTGCGGGCTGGATGGTGCTTTCCGGTGATTTGAGCAATGCGCGTGGCTATATCGAGGGGGTCGATATGCTGGCCTCGATGCGCTTGTGTCCCAATGTGCCGGGACAGTATGGCATTCAGGCCGCGCTTGAAGGGTATCAGAGCATCAATGATCTGATCGCCCCCACGGGACGCTTGTGCCGTCAGCGCGATCTGGCGCATGAGATGATCACGGCCATTCCCGGAGTTACCTGCGTCAAGCCCAAAGGCGCGATGTATATGTTTCCGCGCCTCGATCCAAAGGTCTACCCGATCAAGAACGACCAGAACTTTGTTATTGAGCTCCTGAAAGAGCAACGCGTCCTGCTGGTGCAGGGAACCGGTTTCAACTGGCCTGATACGAATCACTTCCGGCTTGTTTTCCTGCCGTGTGAAGAGGATCTGCGCGAGGCGGTCACTCGCGTCGCCAGCTTCCTTGAAGGTTATCGCAAGCGCAATGGCTCCTGAGATGCGTGTTGTTTTCGTCACCGATGGTTCAGGCGCAGTGTCTGAACCATCGTGGTTGGCACAGGCCGAGTCCGTGCATCGACAACTGCGGCCGCAACTTCCCGCGGACTATGTTGCGCGTGTGACCGAGGTGTTCGCCAATGGTGCACGCATGGCGCTGGTCGTTGATGGCAGCGCGGTGCTTTGCGTTGCGCTATGGCGAGTAATTGAAAACACCTTCGAAGGGCGTCGATTGTATGTTGACGATTTGGTGAGTGACGAGGCAAACCGTTCAAAGGGCGCTGGCAAGATGATGCTCGGTTGGCTTGAAGAAAAGGCCATTTCGCTTGGCTGTCAGGCCCTGGCGCTCGACTCCGGTGTGCAGCGGCAGCGGGCGCACCATTTTTATTTTCGTGAGGAGATGTATATCTCTTCGTTCTGTTTTAGGAAAGTATTGAAATGAAACCGATCAACGTTGGACTTCTCGGCATCGGCACGGTCGGTGGAGGTACTTTTACCGTTCTCAAACGCAACGCTGAGGAAATTACTCGTCGTGCCGGGCGGCCGATTCAGATTACCGTTGTCGCTGACAAGAATCTGAAACTGGCAAAGAAAGTCACCGGCGGGACATGCAGACTCACCGACGACGCCTTTGCCGTGATTTCCGATCCGGAAATCGACATAGTTATCGAGTTGATCGGTGGCTATGGCATTGCCAAGGAACTGGTGCTCAAGGCCATCGAGAACGGCAAGCACGTCGTTACCGCCAACAAGGCCTTGCTTGCCACGCACGGCAACGAGATTTTTGCCGCCGCACAGAAAAAGGGCGTGACGGTTGCCTTCGAGGCGGCCGTGGCCGGTGGAATCCCGATCATCAAGGCCTTGCGTGAAGGCCTCACGGCCAACCGCATTGAATGGATCGCCGGCATCATCAACGGCACCACCAACTTCATTCTCTCCGAGATGCGTGACAAGGGACTGTCCTTCGAAACCGTTCTCAAGGAGGCGCAGCGTCTGGGTTATGCCGAAGCCGATCCGACTTTTGACGTTGAAGGCGTCGACGCCGCGCACAAGCTGACCATCATGAGTGCCATCGCCTTTGGCAACTCGATGAATTTCGACAAGGTGCACATCGAGGGCATCAGCAAGCTCGATGCCGCCGATATCA